>CACYBT010000355.1 GCA_902772715.1 uncultured Succinivibrio sp. | reverse complement strand
CTGAGTTTCTGAGTTCTGAGTCTCTTTTCCTGTGTCTTTTTGTGTACCATCTGCCATCGTTAAGAATAAACTGTATTTCTGTATCTGTATCCACAGGATGCCGTTTTTTCAAACTGAAACTGAGATCTGAGATAATTGAGATAATACAGACAAAGATGTGAAAGCACCTTAATAGGACGTTGGGACGCGGGGACGTTTTTGCGATTTTTTTCCCTATATTTGTGAATCTGTGCCTCCGTAAATTCATGAATCGTTAGGGTTTAGTTCGACGGCAAAAGGGAGAGTCAACCATAACTGTTCCGTAAGTTCGTAAATCCGTGACTCCGTGGATTCGTTTTTCAAAGAAAAACACCAGTTTTCTTTGTGCGTATTGGAATCAAATGCTTCCACAAGCCTTGTGAAAAGAATGTTTATATTATTGATAACAAATTTTATTAGAAAAATCTCCCTTTTCTTTTGTACATTATATAATATTGCTTATTTTTGCAAAACGATTCTGCAAAACGCAGTTTCTAAAACATATTGGTAATGAATTAGCGTTCGCTATCTCATTCGTTGGACCTGAAACGTAGGAAATTTCAAGGAAAATGCCAAGAATAGATAAAGTGAACGCTTGCGCATAGGCGTGAGCTAACTTATCTGGCATTTGGGCTTTTCCTACGGCCTCAGGACAAGGTAAAAGAGGTTCACGCTTTTTCTGTGCCGTGGAACACTTAATTGTTACATTATGAGGAGGTCTTCTGTGCCGAAAAAAATTCAGCTTCATTTGGTCAGTCCAACCAATTTTGATTGGACTAACGTGGCTAATGCAATTGTGAAAGGCTGTTATATGCCATACGACAAAGCAAAGGCTATCTATATATGGCTAACTGACAACATTCAATACGATACAAGTTACAGCATTTATGATGCAGATACTGCATGGAAGAAGAAAAAAGGTGTATGTCAAGCTTATTGTGAACTTTTTTATAGAATTGGCACAGCAGCAGGTATAGACGTGAGAATTATAACAGGTCATGGTCGAGGTCAAGAAAACACTAAGAAAGTCATTGAGGATCATTGCTGGATTGTCGTGAGTAAAGACCTTTATCCGCCAAAGCCTTCTCCATTCCCTGAAGCTATTATTTATGAAAAAGGGCAAGAAAAGGCAACAAATATTCAAATTACCAAAGGCCTAAATCGGACAAATTCCATACTTATAGAACCTACTTGGGGCGCTGGTATTGTTGAGAAAGGAAAATTTATAAAGAGTAATCATGACATGACGTGGTTTGATGTTGATCCATGCTGGATGATATTTACACATTTCCCCAAAAATACATTAGACCAGATGCTTGGTAGTTACGAACTCTCACCAGAGGATTATAAGTTGCTTCCGTATCTTCAGCCTAGTTATGCGGAATATGGTTTTGATGGTGCCGATTTGCTATCTTACTTTATTCATGTCGGATCCTGTGATTTTCCTAAGATCTATCCACATTTTGGCAGCAATATTGAATTTATAGATATTCCTATTTATAGCAAACTTCAGCAAAATACTCAATATTGTTTCAGTATCATAAAGAAAAAAGATTGTCATCTGGCCATTATTAATGGCAATACTTTTATACTAGATGATGAGCAAGAATCTCAATGGAGAAAAGAAGGACAGATAACTACAATCAAATTTGTTCCAAAACAACGCGGTACTTTGACTTTGTCTATAAGAGATAATGAAAACAATGATTTATACCATAGTATTTTAGAATACAAAATATAAAAGCAAAAATATGAAAGAAAAGAAAACAACAACCAATGATTTAGACGAAGCGCAAAAATGGCATTTTTTTAACTTGTACTGCCTAGCCCTTTCTGACGAACAGTTTGATTTCACGGAATTGCAAACCTTGTACACTATTGGAGTAGAGCATGGTATTACGCCAGAGCAAATCAATCAATTGGCATTAACTGCAAATATTGCGCCAAAAGTTCCAGATAAAGCGGAAGAAAAGGTTGAATGTCTTTACGACCTCGCCCGTATGGCATGGGCGGATGGTAAAATAGAACCAGAAGAGCGTGAAATCATCAAAAAATGCGTTATTCGTTATGGTTTTTTGCCCCAAAACGCGAATGGCATTGTTGATTATTTTATCGAAAGTGTAAAAGATAATAAATCAAAAAAAGACATACTCAATGAAATTAATGGATAAGTTAGGCGGCAGTCCTCTCAAGAATCTGTTCGTCACGAAACCCGAACCGCTTCAGAATGATGAGGTTTCAGAGCCTCAAAAAGTCTTTGAGGTAAGTAATCATGCAAGAAAAGAAGGTGAAACATATAATCAATATGGATTCCGTGTGGCAGGACTATCAGAAGGTAATCCACATACGCTTTTTCCCTGTTTGCAATCTGTTTGTTGGGGAATCAGAAAAGAGCAAGAATCTGACGCCACTCTCCAAAAGGAACTTCAAGCAAAATTGACAGCAAAAAAAGTTGAACTAGAAACAGACCGCAAAAACAAAGAAGAAGAGCTAGAAGCCTGTAAGGACAAACAAAAGGAGATAGCCGCAGACATTCAAAGCCAGAAAAACAAACTGGCAGATTTGGAAGATAGCCGTTATAAGAGGAATAGGGATGCATGGATTACATTGGTAATAACTACCATATTACTAATTCCTTTCACAGTCTATTTCTTCATTTTCTATAGTTCCGTTGCATACTCAGCTTTCTTCAAAGTGTTTGATACGAACTCATTAGGTAGCGATGGTGATTTCAAATTGTCTGAAGCAGTATTGGATTCAGCTGCGTTTCCGAATGCCTGGGCAGATGGATGGGGTGAATTGTTGTTCATCCTTTTTATGCCTATCATCTTCCTTGCTTTTGGTTTTGTCCTGAATCGTTGGGAAAGAGAAAACGGGTGGATTAAATATATTAAGATACCAGCATTGATACTTGTTGCTTTCATTTTTGATTCGCTATTATCATTCGCTATATGCAAAAAAATATATAATTTGGACTCAATGATGTCTCTGGAGTCACGCCCTGATTATAGCATTTCGTTAGCAATTCAAGATCCACAATTCTGGATGATTATTTGTCTCGGTTTTGTCTCTTACCTGATATGGGGCTTCGTTTTCGGATATTTTGTTAAGGCATGGGAAAACCTTGACCTTAACCAAATTCGCAAAAAAGAGATTGAGGATAAAATCGCAAAGTTACAAAAGGATCTTGATGCGGAAAAAACTAATGGAGCTAATTTGAGAAATCTCATTGCATCCATTGGCCCCAAGATATTAGAGATTGACTCCCAAATGAGCGTGAGTGCAAGATACGACCTTGCCAAGATTAAGCTTGAATTACATAACTTCTTTGCTGGTTGGCAAACATACTTAGCTGCACTTCATAAATCAGAGTTAGAGAAACAAGAGGCGACAGACCTTTTCAATAAAATGATTGAAACAATAAAAGTTGTGGATTAAATATTATATTATCATGAATACAAAGAACTTTCTTTTCGCAAAAAGCCTGCTAATAGCCTCGCTCGTATTCTTTTCAGCTTGCGACGGTGGTAAGAATACAAACAGAGGTTCAAACGAAGAAGATGTTGCAATAAAAGATCAATCTAAAAAAGCGTTAAACATCTCTGTGTATCTAGATCTTTCGGACAGGCTTGAGAGACAAATGATTCCGTCACAAAAGGATAGAGATATTGAAATTGTTAATTACATGACAGAGATTGTAAAAAAACATGCTGTAGCTCAGAAAATTCTTCCTTCAAAAGACCGCATAAAGGTTTTCTTTTATCCAACACCAAATGATTCGAAAATAGCATTGTTGTCAAAAGACCTTGAAATGGACTTAAATAAGGTTCAACCCGCGGAAAAAAAACAAGTTCTTTTGAGTTTTCAAGATAAGTTTACAACAAGTCTGGCAAAAATATACGACGCAACATTGCAAGGTAAGAACTGGATTGGTAGTGATATATGGGGGTTCTTTAAAAAACAGGTGGACACTTATTGTATAAAGGAAAATGCTCGTAATATCATTGTGATACTAACAGATGGGTATTTATTTTATAGTCCTAACAAATTAAAAGACGGGAACAATTATAGTTATATTCTTCCTCAAACTTTATCTAACCCTAATTCTGGCTTGGTTGTGGCACGTCAAGGTTTAGAAAATCTTGAAGTGCTTATGTTGGAAGTCAATCCATTAGACCCAAAACATCAAGACCAAATGGAAAGAATTCTACAGAATTGGTTCAGTTCTATGGGAGTGAAAAAGATGTACGTTGGAGAAACAGACCAACCATCAAATACCCAACTTATTATAGATAAGTTTATGAAGGAGTAAAATAATAGTTTTCTTATGAAATGTATGGTATAAATTGAATAGATTCATTTTTCATATTATTATATTTACTGCTTTAATGTCCACGGCAATTTCATGCGCGAAAAGACAAAAAGCGTGCATCCAAAATCGTGTTATTGAAAATCATGCTAAGCCGGAAAAAGAGAAAGTTCATGGTTCAGAACTATGCTTATGGACTGAAGATGTAATTAATCTGCTTGTACCTGTCACTCCTACAATTTTTCCCACTCAAATTCTGAAACGGAAAGGATTTATAACTTCATATAACAATATAACCAAGAATCCCAACTGGGTGGCTTGGCACCTGACTCGTGACCATATCGATGGTTCTTATCCCAAAACCGGCGTTCCATATTATGCCGAGGATGGTTCTGTGTATGGTATAGGTAAGATTACTCAAGAAACTTTCAGAAACAATTATTTTGTTGATTTAGAAGCAGAAGAACCCCGCCAAGAGCATAGCGACTGGATGGAACGTCCATCTGATATTGATCATGGTCACATGTGTCCGGCTGGTGACAACAAGTGGGATAAGGCTGCGATGAATCAATCTTATCTACT
>CACYBT010000354.1 GCA_902772715.1 uncultured Succinivibrio sp. | reverse complement strand
AGTTGTATATTTGATAGTTATATCACAATATTATTGATAATATTTGATCTTTTGAAAATAATTACGTTAATAGTTTTACGTACTCACCTGAATAAAAGGTTCATAGTTAATATTATCTAAGGAAAAGGGCTGTTTTCTAGAATCAGTAATCTGTTTATCCGTCAAGGTAAAAAGATTATAGGCAACGGCGATTACCATAAAATTTCTGAAATCATTCTGAGTCAGGGCCTGATTATCGGAAGTTTTCTGATTAAGTCTCACGGTTAAAGTCGACAGAGGCTTAGATGCCATCATTTTTTTCATTGACGATACCATGAGCGGATACTGAGCAATAGTCTCACCTATTTCTTTGATATCGTAGATGGATGAATACAGCTGGGCAATTATTCTGAGCATATCATGCTGCCACTTAGGACGTGGAGGTGTATACTCGAGCATCGGCACCATTACTGTACCCAACACAAGATCAAACTCTTTTGCCTCATCCTCTGTAAAATTAAAGATCTCTATCTTATCTTTAAAGCCAATCACCTTCAGGTGAGGATATTTATCACGAAGACTCGCAATTATATTTTTAAAATCAGGATAAAAGTCCTTATTAACCAAAATATACTCCATGCGGGAGAGCGTCTCTTCATCTGCCATAATGTTTTGCATGGCATCAATACGTACCGCAAACTGCATTCCCTGCAAATGTAGACGCCGAATGCATTCCTTGTATTCAGGGGTCAACACAATGGAATTGGCAATCCACATGACAATATTGCGTGGGTCATATTTTCGTGCATACTTAACCCAGATATTAGATGGTACTGAAGGGATCATAAGACGTGGCAGAGAGCCCTGTAAGGCCTTCATATTCGCCACTGTCATTACGTCTTTAAACAGACTGTAGATATTCTGTGCTCTGCAAAAACCAAACTCAAAAGTATTGGCTGCCGAGAGTTCAAGACAATAAAAGTGACTTTTGCCATGATAGTCCTGTACCGCAATTCTATCAAAGACACGGCACTGATATGCAGGATTATCTAAATCATCGGCCGAAGGTATGGTATATGTCAATTTTACGTCGTTCATAAAATCTTACAACGATTCCAGTTTAGTCAACAGTTTCTGATGTATACCATTAAATCCACCATTGCTCATGACTAGAACAGAGGTATGGGGTGAGCATTGTGCAATAATGGCCTCTAGCATCTTATCAAAATCAAAAAAAACATGAAGCGGTTTTTCAGACTGTTTTTCAAGAGCCCGCACATCCCATTTTACCGCAGGACTTGCATAAACAAAAATCAGATCGGCACTCTTAAAGGATGCTGCCAGCATGTCATGATTGGCGCCTAATTTCATAGAATTAGACCTAGGCTCAAAAACCGCAATAATTTTGGTGTTATCACCCACTTTAGCCCGTAAGCCCTCAAGAGTGAGCCGAATGGCAGTAGGATGATGTGCAAAATCGTCATATACCGTTACATCCTTTACGGTACCTTTATTCTCCATTCTTCTTTTTGGAAGTCTGAAGGACTCAAGTGCAGCGGCAGCATCAGGAAGAGCAATACCAACATAGGAGGCGGCCTTAATAGCCATAAGACTGTTATGTACATTATAGGTGCCTGTGCACTCATAATTGACTTTTCCTACATATTCACTGCCATTATATATTTCAAACACACTGCCATCCTGCTTTAAAAGCTTGGCATGCAGTCCCTTTTCATCTCCGATGACTGCAGTTTGCGTCCAGCACCCCATCTCGACAACTGCTTTTAAATTCTCGTCATCATTAGGGTAAATAATAAGACCTCTGCCTGGAACCGTACGGACAAGATGGTGGAACTGTTTTTGAATATCGGCTACAGAATCAAAAATATCTGCATGATCATACTCAAGATTATTCATAATCAGTACGGTTGGATGATAGTGAACAAACTTCGAGCGTTTATCAAAAAAAGCGCAATCATACTCATCAGCCTCAATCACAAAGAACTCACTCTTTGTATTGCGTGCAGAAATACCAAAATTCTCAGGAATACCTCCAATAAGAAATCCAGGATCCCTGCCGTTTTTTTCTAAAATCCAGGTCAGCATTGATGAGGTAGTCGTTTTTCCATGCGTTCCGGCTACAGCCAGCACCGTTTTGTTACAAAGGTAATGTTCTTCAAGCCACTGTGGACCGGACACAAAAGGGATTTTTTCATTAAGCAGTAGTTCCACTATCTCCATACCACGCTTCATGACATTACCTACCACAACAAGATCTGGTTTTTCATCCAGTTGTGCAACATCAAAGCCTTCAGTCAGTTCAATACCTGCAGCCTTTAACTCATCAGACATGGGAGGATAAACATTAAGATCAGAGCCTGTAACCTTAAAACCTGCCTGTTTAGCCAACATGGCAATGCCGCCCATAAAAGTACCACAGATCCCAAGAATATGAATATGCATAATAATTCCCTAGTTAGTTTTTGCACCGCAATCAAGGAACGGCTTAAACGTGTCTGTATAACGAAAAACTGTTTTACCATCAACCAGCTCAATGGTAGCAACCGCATAGTTATTTTCGCGTCCCCACAAAAGAGCCTTATCTGCGCCTAGTACCAACAGTCCAGTATCTAAAGCATCAGCCTCGTAGGCACTCTCAGCAATGACGGTAACAGATAGCGTATGATGAGATACCGGATAGCCGGTTTTGGGATCTATCGCATGAGAATAGACTTTGCCCGTAGTATCATCCTTAAAGAAATTACGGTATGAACCGGCAGTTGCTACAGCCTTATCTAAGGTACATACAGGAGCAAACACTTTGGGAGCAGGCGAGGTTGGATCTTCAATACCAACCTTCCATTTGTAACCTTTATCATTTACTCCATAGGAACGAGATGCCCCTGCTACATTTACCATAAAATTTTGGTAGCCTTCAAATAGTAATTTCTTGGCCACCGCATCAGCCCCAAGCCCCTCTCCGACGGTTGCCAAATCAATTTGCACCTGTGGATCCGACTTAATAAGATAGGATTTTCCGTTATCAAATCTTAGTTCAAACTTATCAAGCCCCACATATTTTAAGGTAGCAGAGACCTCCTCATCAGAAGGTGCTTTCTCAAGTCGCTTATCCTTTCCAAATCCCCACAAATTGACAAGCGGTCCCACTGTTATATCAGTGGCATTCTCAATTCTATGTCCAATATAGACGGTATCCTGGATAATCTTAGACAAACCATCAGAAATTTCATAAGGCTCGGTTGAAAAATGCTCGTTTAAGCGATAAAGTTCTGCATGCTTGTCAAAGGTTGAAATCTTATCCACGATCTCTTTAAAACAGGACTCTGCAAGGTTACGCAAGCCATCTTCTCCGCCTTTATATCCACCTACTACCTTGATGGCATAGAAGGTTCCCATGGTTTTACCCTGAATTTTGGTAACAGTCTGAGTTTTATCGCTAGCATCAGAGGGTGAACCGTTGTCACATCCCGTATTCCACAAAGAGCCGCAACATAAAGAAAAAAGCATCACCATGCTCAAAACAGATTTATTTTTCATAACGATAGTTTCTCGAGTTTCCGAAAATTATTTTAACAAAATTTGGCTTAGAATGGCCTTTTAACAGGCGTTCTGTTCTTTAAAATATGATTATTCCT
>CACYBT010000353.1 GCA_902772715.1 uncultured Succinivibrio sp. | reverse complement strand
TCCTAGAGATTGTGTAAGACATAGTTCACTATGCAACGATCTGTGAAGCAGGAATCCCACGACTTTAGTCGTGGGAGTGTCAACAGTTGCATACATACCTTGTAAAGTTAATCTTGGAAATTTAACGTCATGCATACTGTCTAGCGCCAGCCAAGTGGCCACCCCGCGCCATCAGAATGGCACCCGAGTGGACATAAAAGGTACTATTGAATGGAACATATTTTCATCCTAATCCTAAGTGGTTTTTACATCTAATTTAACGGAATAGATGCTATCAAAGTGGTCTTGTTATTTATGGAACTGTACGTTAGTCGAATTGCGCTACATGTTAATTGCAGCAATGAATATTTGAATATAATCCTTACATGAAAAATTTGTGATATTAGAACAGTATAATTTTACAGTTGTGACATAGATATAAAGAGCAGATTAATGATTGTGCTAAAATACGAAGCTTATATCGGTTATTGATAGATTTAAATAGGTTAAGATAAGTTTCCTTTTAAAGGAGAAATATATGGGACTTATAAAGGCTGCTGCGGGTGCAGTATTAGGAACACTAGCTGATCAGTGGAAGGAGTATTTTTCATGTGATGCACTAGGATTGGACGTGCTTATGGTCAAAGGCCTTAAGAATATTTCTTCACGTTCCTCAAACCGTTATGGTTCTGACAATGTTATTACTGAAGGTTCAGGTATAGTGGTTGCTGACGGTCAGTGTGTGCTTATTGTCTGTCAGGGAGTGGTAACTGAGGTTATTGCAGAACCTGGATTATATACCTTTAAATCACATGCAGAGCCAAGCATATTTAGTGGTGAACTCAATGAGTCACTGTTGCGTGATATTTTAAAAACCATGTGGCACCGTTTTGAGTTTGGCGGTTACGAGGGACAGGATCAGCGTGTCTACTACGTTAATCTTAAGGAAATTGTTGGCAATAAGTTTGGTACTGCCACTCCTATTCCATTTAGAGTGATTGATAGAAATATCGGTCTTGATATTGATGTGTCTGTCCGTTGTAATGGTGTTTATTCATTTAAAATTACTGATCCCATTTCATTTTACGTTAATGTGTGTGGTAATGTTGCCGTTCAGTTTGATGCGGATACTCTTGCTACGCAGTTGAAAAGTGAATTTTTAAGTGCCCTGCAACCTGGCTTTGCTGGTCTTTCCGAGAAAGGTGTACGTCCTTCGGCCATTCCTGCCCATGTAAATGATTTATGTGCTTATATGGACAAGGAATTAAGTCCTAAATGGAGCAAGTTAAGGGGTATATCTATAGTTTCCGTAGCCATAAATTCGGTTACTCTGCCAGATGAGGATGCAAAACTTATAAGAGATCTGCAAAGTGGCGCTATTATGCGTGATCCTACTATGGCTGCGGCTCAGTTAACGGCCTCACAGGCTGCCGCTATGCGTGCTGCAGCCAGCAATCCTAATGGTGCTGTCTCAGGTTTTATGGGCATGGGAATGGCTTCAATGGCAGGTGGTGTGCAGGCTAATGAACTTTTTAAGATGGGACAGAATACCCCTCCTGCAAACCCTCAAGTTGCTCCCCAGACTGCGACGCAGAATGGAGCAACTACTAGTTCCACCAGTACTTGGACCTGCTCCTGTGGCAGTGTAAATACAGGAAAATTCTGTACGCAGTGTGGCAGTAAAAAGCCTGAAGACGGCTGGCGCTGTGAATGCGGTACACTTAACCGTGGTAATTTCTGTACCGAATGTGGTCGTCATCGCCCTAAAGACAGCCCTTTGTATGTCTGTGATAAATGTGGCTATGTACCTCCTGATCCTAAAAATCCACCAAAATTCTGCCCGCAGTGTGGCGACCGTTTTGATGAAAATGATATTCAGAAATAAATCGGATAAAGGCTTATTATCCTTTATTCAGAGGAAGGTTTAATATTTTTTATTGTATGAATTATGGCTAAAACAACACATTATCTTTGTCCTGCCTGTGGAGGTACACTTGAGTTTGACTCTAAAACGCAGAAGATGAAGTGTCCATTCTGTGATACAGAAGTTGATATAGCGGATTTAGAGGATAAGCATAGTTCCACCAAAGATGCTACCTCATATACCGAGGAAGATAGTCAGGATAATCTTGCCTATTATATTTGTGAATCATGTGGTGGTCAGATTGCGGTGCCAAAAGAGACCGGCGCCACTTCCTGTCCTTTCTGCGGTAATTCACAGGTTTTACCGGCACAGTTTGAGGGTGATTTAAAACCAGATGCTATTATTCCGTTCAAACTTGATAAAAAGGACTGTAAGGCTCAATATCTGAAACATCTTGAGGGTAAGCATTTTCTTCCTAAAATCTTCCGTAGCACCAATCATATTGATGAGCTAAAAGGAGTTTATGTACCATTTTGGCTTTATAACTCCAAGTTGTATGCGGATCTCGCTTTTGACTGCGAACGAATAGAGGAGAAAGAGGATTCAAGATACAAATACATCACTCACTATTACTATGATGTTTACAGGAAAGGTACTTTAAAATTTAAAGATGTTCCAGCTGATGCAGCCTCGGCAATTGCTGATGATCTGATGGATTCAATTGAACCTTATGATTTGGCAGAAAGTAGTGATTACAATGATGCCTATCTTTCAGGATTCTATGCCAGTCGTTATGATATAACTGATAAGGAAGCCTTTCCAAGAGTTGAAACGCGAATGCAAAATTCAATTGTCGATGAGATGGAGAATAGTATTAAAGGCTTCGACAATATAACCCTTAGGGGGAGCGCGTTTGATTTTAAAAAGGTGGAGGCAAGACACGTGCTCTTTCCAGTTTACCTTTTAAATACTACGTGGCAGAATCAGCGGTTTACCTTTGCCATGAATGGTCAGACAGGTAGATTTGTCGGTAATTTGCCACGAGATGATCGTGCTTATTATCGAACCTTGGTTTTATATTCTCTAGGTTTATCTTTCGTGTATTTTTTCCTAATTTGTGTGTTTTATTTTTCAGAATAAGGTGCGAAGTAACTTATGCAGGATGGTTTAGTGTTTGAATTTATATGTATCGGAGTTGTCAGTCTTTTCTGTGGAGTAGGTACTGCGTATTTGATTGTTTCCTATATGGCCTCTTCATTACGTTCGGTACATGTTAAATATGAAGCCGGTGATTACCTTGTGGAGAATTCGCTTGATGTCACCTATGAAAATGAAGTATTCAGAAACAAAAAAGTCGAGAAGATTGCTAAGAATAACAATAACAATTAGAATTACTTTTTCTGGTACAGGCTGATCAAATCAGTTCATGATTATATTTAGTTTTTTTGAGTATTTTTAGGGAAGCACATATGTCTGAAAAATTTGAAGTTAGCGAAATTGAGGGTGCTGTTATTGACGAGGGAAAAGTCAGTGAGGTGGCCTCTCAAATTGATTTTAAAGATCCTACCTTAACTATTACCTACGGTGCTGATACCATGAATGGAATTGCCAAGTTTGCCGATACCATTTTAGAAAATGTCAAGGTTAAAGATTCAGGAGAGGTGGGAAATCATCTGACGGCATTAATGCAGAACGTCAAAGGGCTTGACGTGGAGTCCATTGCCAACCATAAAAAATCTTTTTTGGAATCCATCCCTTTTATTGGAGGCCTTTTTGATTCCTTTAAGAGCACTATCGCTCAGTTTGATTCTTTGTCTGAACAGGTGGAAGGAATCAAAAACAAACTTGATGATGCTCAGATGAGTCTATTAAAGGATATTGAGATTTTAGAACAGCTTTATGGGCATAACCTTGAATTTTATCAGGAGTTGTCGGCATATATTAAGGCTGGTGAAGAACGGCTTGAAAGGGCTCGTAGTGTGGAGCTTCCAGCCTTAGAGCAGAAAGCCAAAGACAGCAATGATAATCTTGATGCCCAAAATGTGAGAGATTTTGCAGATACTTTAACTCGTTTTGAAAGACGTTTGCATGATTTAAAACTCTCAAGAACCATTACCCTGCAGACTGCTCCTCAGATAAGGATGATACAGAACAATGACAGAACCTTGGCTGAAAAGATTCAAACGAGTGTCCTTGCCACTATTCCTATTTGGAAGAATCAGATGGTGCTAGCTCTATCCATTAAGAGTCAGCATGATGCTGCTAAACTGCAAAAGGAAGTTGCTGATACCACTAACCAGATGCTTAATAAGAATGCAGAGATGCTGCATGCGGCAACAGTGGATACAGCACGCGAGGTGGAAAGAGGTATTGTTGATCTTGAGACCTTAAAAAATGTTCAGGATAAACTTATACACACCATTGAAGACACTCTGACTATTGCTAAGGAGGGGCATGATAGAAGAATGTCGACCGAGGCAGAGTTAGTTAAGATGGAGCAGGAGTTACGGCAGCGTTTAACAGATCTTGCTGCACAAAAACGTGAACAGGTAATTACTCAGGCTCATGGTAATTAAAAGGTGAGGATAGACTGTGGCAGATAATAACAATAATACTGGGTTAGCATCTGGGGCAAATGAGGGCACTCTTTTTAATAAATTTTTAGGTGCTCTTAAACGTCTAGGTGTGCACTTTATTATTTTTCTTGTAGCTATGATAGTGGTGAAAGTTTCAGCGATAGTCCCAGGAATGCACTGGGCGTCACTACTATTTAGCTCATATGTCGGTTTGCTATGTCTTTTTCCGAATCCTAAGGAGAAATTAACTACAAGAGAATACTATCTGCCGACACTTTTCGGTTTTTTAACACTAATGGGATTTGTGGTAACCGGTGCTTCGTTGTGTGCGGCGGTACTTGCCGGTGGTGTTACCACTTATGTAGTACGTCTTATACGCTATCGTCGTAATTTTGGTTTTGATTTTGCGACATTGCCTTTTTTGCTTATCAGTATATTTTTATGGTCAGAGCGTCTTGATTCCTCGTTTGCCAATGGTGTAGTACTGTTAGTTTTTGTGCTTTTAGGCATTATTGTCTATACCATTTCCTCAAAGTTTAGGGATAAACAGGTGCTAAAGGAAAATATCAAGGTGGCGATTTCATCTTTTAAGTCCTTAAGGGACGAGAAACTTGATGATACATTGACATTAGAACTTAACAGACTGATTGATGTGCTTTTAAAATTTGATGAATCGGCTTCTGATCTTCAGAAGGAACAGTTAGCCTCCAAAGTGGTGCTGGTTTTGAAAAGAGCTTTTTCCTATCGTAATATGCAGAGAATTAAAAAGGACAATCGAAGCCTTGAACGTACATATGATGATCTGCTAGTTTCGCTAAAAACTCTTTCTTCTGATATTGAAAGCGCACTTCGTGATATCACCATTAACTCTAAAGTATATCAGGAGTTTTCAGAGTTTGTGGAAAGTGCAAAAAAACTGCTAGCGAAGAAGGATTATCTGCCAGAGAGTGTACAGCCGGTTTTAGATTCCATTGCGGATTCAACCTTGAAAATGGTCAAACATATGCAGGATGATCCTGCAGACAAGACAACTGGGATAAGTTTTTTAAAACGGTATCTTAAACATACTCATTCAGTGCTAGATGAATACAGCAGATTAAAAAAACTTGATGTTTCCTCGGATGCTAATGAACAGGCTTTCAACAGGGCTCATGAGGTTTTAGACAGGCTAGGCAAGGCTTTTTTAAATGAATATGAGTTTATGCTAAAAAACGATACGGTAAACTTCACAGCTGAACTTAATGCCTTAGACAGTTTTATGAAAATGCATGGACATAACTAGGTATAAGAGATAAAATTTGAGGATTTTCAATAAATTATGAAAAAATCCTATCTTAAGTTATGGGAAATGGTTTTTAATAACTACTGTTACCATTCTATTGAGGTAAAAGTCGCTCTTCTTCAAAAGGCGCAGTAAAACCATGTTCTTTTAGAGCGAGGATATAAGATGCAAACTAAAAAAGGTATTGCCGTTGTATTTGTGCAACTCAGCATTGATAATAATATTCACAAGGGCAGGACTTGCAAGGCTTTTGAGTGATCTAGTCTTTCACTTTTGTCACTGTAGTCTCTAAAAAGAATGTGGCTTAATTAACCTCATAAGAGGTCATAAGCAAATAACCTCCGAAGAGAGCTTATCAATTAGCCTCTACAGTATGGTTTCTCTTGCTTCAGCAAGAAGAGAATGTCAAATTCTTTTTTTAACATATTGATTTCACTTGAATATTTTGAAAATTCATAAAAAACAGCTGACTACCCTGCAGTATGATAAGAATAGTCTGTCCTTCTTTCAAAAAAGAGGGCTGGTTTAGTTTTATAGTTTTTCTATCTCTTCTTTGGTGAGATTCAAAGCCTTGGCGATGGTGTCAAGAGGTACATTCATCTGTTTAAAGTACGGGCAATCTTTAATCTTTCTTCAGTACGACCTTCTTTTTTGGCTTGAGTATTTTCAATATAGCGGTAATAGGCTTTCTTTGAATGCACAGGACAATATTCTTGCTTAAATTCTGGTAGTCACCTCCTTTTTTGATAGCAGATGTGATTAAGAGCGGTGCTCCATAGTAAAGTATTCTATTAGGAAGCGAACTGTCACTGTCATAGAGCACCTGGATTTCTAAATCAGTATATTCACGCGCTTTTGTCTCTACCGTCGCTTCAATGAAAAAATCCAGGACCGAAGCCTTATTCCCTCGGCCTACAGATGGCAATTTCGTATTCTTAAATGTAATGGACTTAAAACACTCCCTCCCTTTACGTTCTAAAATCACATTTAGGTATTCCACCAAACCTAATCTAAAACCAGGACTGTTGACACTCCCACGACTAAAGTCGTGGGATTCCTGCTTCACAGATCGTTGCATAGTGAACTATGTCTTACACAATCTCTAGGA
>CACYBT010000352.1 GCA_902772715.1 uncultured Succinivibrio sp. | reverse complement strand
TAATTTTAGATGTATTTACTGTTTTGAGAAACATCGTAAAGGCATAATGAGCGAACCCGTACAAGATGCGTTGATAAAATTTATTGAGTTAAGGTTACATGATATAAAAAATATTTCTGTAACTTGGTATGGTGGTGAGCCATTAATTGCTAAAAAAATCATATATAGCTTGTCAGAAAGAATTCTTAAACTATGTACGAGTAATTCTGTAGAATATAATGCGTTTATTATAACCAACGCAAGTTTATTGACTGATGACGATATTATAAATTTTAAAAAATATAAAATTAATGGTGCGCAAGTTACAATTGATGGTCCTAAAGAAGTGCATGATGTACGACGGGTAAACACTGCAGGGGAAAGTACTTTTGATTTATTAATAAAAAATATCAACAAGCTTTTAGATGCTGATATGGAAGTAATAATTAGAATAAATATTGATAAAGAGAATATTGATTGCATTGATGAACTATTACTTGATCTAAAAGCCAAAATTGGAAATTATCAAAAGGTAAAAATTGACTTTGGAAAAGTTTCTGCATTTACAGACGTATGCAAGGATATAGAAAATAATTGTTATGATAATGAGCAATATGCTGACATACTTATACCACTATATCAGAAAGTTATCATAATGGGATTTCTAATGAACAAGATGAGCATTTATCCTCAAGTCCGGTTTAATTATTGCTGTGCAGATTATATTAATTCTTTTGTGATTGATAATGAAGGCTATTTATATAAGTGTTGGAATCATGTTGGACGGAAACATACAAGTTGTGGGAATCTCTTGAGTGGTGAATCACAATTTTTTAATAAAAATCATTTGAAATGGATTTTAAGAAATCCCGCAAAATCTGAAAAGTGTAAAGACTGTAAGTATCTTCCGATTTGTGCCGGAGGATGCCCTGATCGCATGCTTGAAGAAAATGAGGCAATTTGTGATACAGTTAAATTCAATTTGGATAAAGTTTTGCAATATTATTATAATACTTTGAAAGGAAGTGAAGCTAAATGAAGTTTTTAATACAACCACAAGATATCTATTTTAGTTTTTCTTGCAACACTTATTGCTTTGCTGATTGTTGGCGTTTTGGAAAGTGTGAAAAACAAAAAGGCCGGTGATTTAATTGAAAATTAAAGGGCGCGTTGTAATCATTAGAGATAATGGTGAAAGGATTAAGATAAAAGGGAAGGGTAGTTTTGATGAGGATATATTTTTACAGAAATTAACTGGTGATGGAAACGTTGTATTAGAGAATCAAGCAATTGATAAAATAAGGTTTAAAGGGATATTAAAGGGTGAAGATTTAAAATGTAAAAGTTTGGAATTACAGGGAAGTATTGTATTAAATAAAATTGAAACAAATATAATGGATGTAGCATTTTCAGGGAATAGTAAATTAAATTTACTTTGTGGTGAGATTATAAAAATAAAGCCTGAAAAAAACCAAAACCCAGAAGTTATTGCCGATTTTTTTGGTAAATTACTTCATACTAAATTCAAAACCCCAGATTTACTAGAAGGAAAGTTTTGTGTAGATGAGATTATTGCTGATATTGTAGATTTAGAAGGCATCGAAGCAAAAATGATTAGTTGTAAGGAAGCAATAATTGGTCCAGGTTGCAAAGTTAAAAAATTGTTATATAATAATAGTTGTAAGGTGAGCAAAGAATCATCTGTAGATATAATCATAAAACAGGCTATCGAAAACAATTAAAATGATTTTTTTATTATTCTATCAGAAATATAAACGATGATAGGATTTTTAAAATTTGTTTTACTAGTAATTAAACGAAAGGAGGTAAAAAATGAAATTTTTAGTTATGCCTAGTTTTTTTGATGTTTTATGCAATTCGTGTAGAAATGATTGTGGAAATCAGTGCGTACGTTGTGGTACATTAGGGTGTTTTGGCGGGCGTTAATACAGATATACTTATATGTATCTTGTAAAGAAGGAGGAAATGTAAATGTTTTTTTTAGTTAAAGCATTTTTTCCAAGCTATTTTAATGCTTCTATAGAATGTCGCACTGTTTGTTCATACAATTGCAAGTGTTATTAAAAAGCTTGTTGTATAATAATATAGGGAGTGATATATTTGAAGTTTTTGATTAACCCCGTTTTATTTGCAATAAAAAGTAACATATGTAGAAATGATTGTGGTACACAGTGCATTCCTTATTGTAGTAATTTCTTTTAACACTATGGGAGAAAATAATGTTTTTTTTAATTTATCCAAAATTTTCTTTATTAAATAGTGCCTATAATGATTGTGGCTCACAGTGTCATGGCAAGTGCAGCAAATTTGGTTGTTTGACGAAGTAGGTGGGATATGTTTTTTTTAATCAAACCTTTTTCTGCAGAATATATGCACTATTTATGCTTCAGTAAGTGCGATTTGAGGTGCAATGAATTTTTACGATGGTAAATTGTTTTAGTTAGATTAACCTTGTATATTGAATCCAAGCTAAATATTTATATTTTTTCTGAGATAGCCAATATTAGGCTATCTCTTTTTTTATACTGTAATTGACGAGAAATAATATGTTATCTATTTGGAGGGAAATAAAATGAAAAAGACTAAAGAAGACGTGAAACAGGTAAAGGTACAAGAAAAAGCAGAAGCAAAGCAGGATTCCCTGCAGGTCAGGAAACAGATGGTAGCTATTGTGAAAGATTGTTTAGCTAAATATGTTGGGGATTTAGGTGGGGATTTATATATTCGGGGTAATATACCGGCAGAAAAGCAGAAAAGAGCTGTTGAACAGTTAACAAAACTGTTGCCGGACGCGGATTCCATTGAACCGGATGATATTGTTGCCCTGTTCTTAAGTTACGGCGGCGGCCAGCATAAATGCTTTTCCACATTGCTGTTTACCGTGAAAGGTTTTTATTACGATGTGGGCGGC
>CACYBT010000351.1 GCA_902772715.1 uncultured Succinivibrio sp. | reverse complement strand
TACAAAATACATTTTCACATCAGATTTATCCTTTTTCTTATAGTTGGGATAACCGCTTTGATGCTTAAAAAATTTTGTAAAAGCAGCACATCCATCTTCAATAGATTTCTTTACAGATTTAGAACTTACTTCCTTAATCCATAGTTTATCTGGATTATTTGGAAGATATTCGTTATTTAGCCAGACGCTAAAACTCTTTCCACTCATGAACTTTTCGCCTTTATCGTAAAGTTCTTTGTTATGAGTAAGATAAAAGTTATAAACGTATCTGCAAGTTCCAATAGTCTTATTGATTTTAGCTTTCTGTTCCAATGTTGGACTAATTTCCGTCTTGAAGCTCTTTAGCAATTTCTTCATCCCCTTCTATTTGTTTCTTATACTTACGAAGTCCGTACAACCTGCAAGAAAATACATGAAGAATTGAAACAATGTCCTGCACGAGTTCTTCTTGTGGCGATAATTCTTCATTGTTTACCACCACAATAGTTGTATTAAACTTCATGCAGAATTTTTCAAACCAGTCATAGCCAAACCTGATAAATCTATCTTTATGTGTGACTATAATAGTTTTGATTTTTTGTTCCATCACCTCATCTAATAGTTCATTCCACTTTTTACGGTTATAATTTAAACCACTTCCATAATCTTCAATACATTGGTCTACACTAATGCCTTTAGCATTACAGAACTGTCGTAAAAAGGATACTTGATTTTGTAAGTCATCTTTTTGATTTCTCGTAGACACTCTGGCATAAATAACGATCTGACGATTATCGTTTTCTGTATTTATACCTTTAAACTGAAGATATTGGTCGTAAGTGTAATAACGCCTGTCAGTTGGGGTTCGGTTTGCTTTTAATATGCCTTCTCTGTCCCATCGTTGAAGTGTTTTTACTGAAACACCTAACAATTCGGCAAAATCTTTTGGTTTGTAATTTGTGATATTTGATGTATTCATAATAATATACTCCTTTGAGTATATTTTAACACATTTAATCACATTTGTCAACTCATTTGATTACTTAACAACCGCTCCTAAAAAACAAAGGCGGACAATCTGCCCGCCTTAAAAAGCATATATTACTTCTTGTCAACGACTGCCTTGAGAGCGCTGCCTGCCTTGAATGCGGGAACCTTTCTTGCAGGAACGTCAACAGGAGCCTTGGTAACAGGGTTCATAGCTACCTTAGCAGCTCTGTCTCTAACCTCGAATGTACCGAAACCAACGAGAGTAACCTTCTCGCCATTCTCCAGAGCACCTGTAATGGAATCAAGAACTGTTGCCAGAGCCTTGTCAGCTTCCTTCTTGGAATAGCCGCCCTTCTCTGCGATAACATTGATAAGTTCTGCCTTGTTCATTTTTTAAAACCTCCAAAAATTTTTATCCTTAACGAACAATTGCTTATTCATTAATTTCCTTTATATGAGTACAGCTCTTCGGCTGATACTTCCGATATATCTGCGCTGTGCTTTTCAAGATCCTCAAACCTTTTTACAAAGCTGTTACAGCTGTGTGCGAAACATTCCTCAGCGTCACAGTCAAGCCTTCTTGCAAGATTGGAGCAAAGGAAAAGCAGCTCACCTATCTCGCCCGAAGCATCCTCTTCTTTCTGATCTGCCAATTTCACTCTGTTAAGCGATGACTCAATAGCCGCATACAGATCAAGCTCAGTGCCGTCCTCTTCGGACTTTTCAAAATCTACCCCTGCCCTTGCAGCTCTCTTTCCGAGCTTCTGCGAACGCATAAGTGCAGGAAAATTCTTAGGAACACTCTTCAAAGTATCTGTGAAGCTCTCCTGCCCCTTGGTATCCTTCTTGATGGAATCCCAGTTGCTGAGCACCTTGTCAACTGTATCCGCCTGAACATCACCAAAGACGTGAGGGTGACGGATTATAAGCTTCTGACAAAGTTCGGTAATAACATCTTCCAGCACGAAATGATCTTTCTCATCTTCCAGCACCACATGGAATATCACCTGTAAAAGCACATCTCCAAGTTCCTCCCTC
>CACYBT010000350.1 GCA_902772715.1 uncultured Succinivibrio sp. | reverse complement strand
TACCGTAGTAGCAAATGAAAAGAAGATGCTTGAAGAACACGGACATGAAGTTGTTCTTTATACAAGACATAACTCAGAATTAAAAACGATGTCTAAGTTTAAGAAATTACTTCTTCCATTTACTACTATTTTCAATATCAGGACATATAGAGATATAAAAAAAATAATAAGAAATGAGCATATTGATATTGTTCATGTTCATAATACATTAAATCTTATTTCTCCATCAGTTTATTATGCGGCAAGAAAGTGCAAGGTTCCTGTTTTTCAAACAATACATAATTTCCGGCTGCTATGCCCCGGAGCAACATTTTACAGAGATGGTCATATTTGTGAGGATTGTGTGCAAAAAGGTTTAGGCTGTGCTGTTAAATATAAGTGCTACAGGGAAAGCAAATTGCAAACTCTGGCATGTGTTATAAATACGAAAATACATAGAATGACAGGCATTTATGGAAAAATCAATTATATCTGTCTTACAGAGTTTAACAGAGAAAAGCTGCTGTTGCTAAAAGGAATTGAACCTGAGCATGTTTTCGTTAAACCTAATTTTGTAGAATCCAATCCAGACTTTGTTCCTGAACAAGAAAGACTTGATCAGTTTGTATTTGCCGGTCGACTTGATAAGCTTAAAGGTATTGATATACTGTTTAAAGCTTGGAAAACTATGGGGTCAAAAGCCCCGTCGTTAATCGTTTGTGGGACAGGACCAATGGAGGATTGGTGTAGATCATTCATCAAAGAACACAATCTGAATATTGAAATGAAAGGATTTGTTCAGAATAAAAAAGCACTTGAGATTATTTCTAAAAGTAAGGCTTTGATTCTGCCGACACAATGGTATGAAGGATTTCCAATGAGTATTGTTGAAGCTTTTTCAGTTGGTACACCTGTTATTTGTTCTGACTTGGGTAATGCAGGAAGTGTGGTCGAAGAAGAATTAACTGGATGGAAGTTTAAAAGTGATGATGTTACAGAGTTGATTAAGGTTGTTAATAAATGTACAGATATAAGTAAAACTGTAAGGCAGTCTTACAAAGAAAAATACTCGGAAGAAAATAATTATCTTGAACTATTACAGATATATGATAGGGTGAAAATGATCGTATGAAAAAACTTTCCGGAATTTTGGAACAAGTTGTCAAGATAAAGAAAGTCAAAAAAATGGAAGCTACCCATTTTGCACTTTGTAATGGTGACAAGATAAGATATCTGATTTGTTTGAATAGAGAAGGAAAACAAAGATTAAGCAATAACCTTTCGACTTATTCCGGCAAACTGGGGCTTCTTATGAAAGTTCTTCCGATCATCCCATTTTCAATGCTTTCAATTTTAAAAATGGGATATTTTGTAGAAGCTAAACTTGAAGATGAAGTTGATGATGTTGTTTCAAAAACAAAAACACAGCGTTGGAATATGATTATTGGTACTTATGGACCGCAGCAGAAACTCGTTTTACAATGTTTTATATCAGGCGAACCAGCAGTGTTTATTAAAATCGGGAATGAAAAAACTTTTGATGAAATGAAGAATGAAACCAATTTTTTATCAGGTCGGCATATATATAAAAGCTTTACTATTCCTGAACTTGTTCCAATCGAAATAAGAGAAAACAAATTAATATATCAAGCTACAAAAGAGTTTATAGGAAAAAAAGTTGATCCAATTCTAACAGAAGATATAGTCCATGTGTATAAGGAAATTGCCGCAACACAATCCGGTGTTGAAACAGAATTTTCGCATGGAGACTTTGCTCCATGGAATATCAAAAAAACAGAAGATGGATATGTTGTTTTTGACTGGGAATTTTGTGGAATGAGAATGAAGGGCTTTGACTTGATGCATTATGTTGTGAGCATAAAAATGAGATTAGAAAACAAAAGCTTAGATGATGCATTTGAAGAAGGATTAATATGCATAAATAAATATTATGATGAATTTCACATAGATAAAAGTTCATTCTTAAAAGAATACTTGTTACTAAGAGGGTAAATATTATCTTACAACATTATTAATGGTTGATTATGGTGTATTTAGGAGATTGTTTATGAAAGACGTTGATTTTCTTTCTGAATTATTTAGTAGATTAAAAGATAATAATATTGACTATGCAGTAATGCGTAAGGCAGAGGATATCATTACAGGTATATTTAATGATATCGACTGGGTAATATGTAATGACAAAAAGAAAGAGTTTAATGCAATATTGGACAATGTATGTCAGTCTTTGAACT
>CACYBT010000349.1 GCA_902772715.1 uncultured Succinivibrio sp. | reverse complement strand
TTTATCTCATTTTTAAAATGCTTTTGCTTGATACTGTCAATCTTAGAGAGCGTCTTTTTAATATCACAGGAGCGAAGAGATTTTTTTCTTATTATCTTAAGGCTAAAGTGCTCTCAAAAGCAGTATCACCAAAAACTCCATATCTTTGGGAGAGAGCCTCTTTGAAATCCTTCATGGTGGCAAGATTCTTTGATGCTTTTGCTGAGAAAATCAAACCACCTAATTTAACCTTATCATTCTTTCAAACTACCACATCCCGTGAGTCATATAGAGTGGATTTAGAGACATCTATAAGAGATTGCAACCTGTCTGTCATAATACTCAGGCTACAATTTTACCTAACCATATGATAATTAGAATGATATTTAGAAAATGTTGATGATATTATTGAGAGTTTCCATTTTCTCAGCATCCTGCTCATTTTCTTCAAAGGCGTTAACCCGCTCAATCCACATATCACACAGTTGCATGATCTGTTCAATAGTTTGCACGAAGCCTTCAATATCCTCTTCCACATCATCACCGTCAAAGAAGTAATTGTAAACAAGCGTCTCAGTGGCAGGATCGATGGTGAAATAGCCGCCTGCTGTATCTTTTCCGAACAGTGCGCTCACTAGCAGCTCTCTGTAAACTGCACGAGGAGCATTCCTATCAAGCGTACATACCTCAACAAAACATAAAAATCTTCTGGTTCCGGTTATATACTGAAAATTTACGTTAAATTTATCGTCAACACTAAGGGAAACCAGACCATCCTCGTCTGATACAAAAGAATCAATTCCTGTATTTTTTCTTACTTTGGCAATAAATGCCTTATATTCTTCAAGTGATTTCATGACTTAATCCGTAAAAAGGCAAAGTTATACACTACACATTATATTTACAGTTTATAAAAATCAAAAGAAAAAAAATTTTAAATATATTCTTATTTGTCTATCCACAGCGCATTAAACCAAATTCAATCAAGGCTCACTCCTTAATCTTTCATGAATTGTGCTCATTCTTGATACTTGATAGTTCCAAAAGATATGAGTAAACACGATTGCAATATCGTAACGATGAGCCTTTGGTATTTTTTGTGAACTACTTTCGGCAATGAATTACCGAAAGTAGTTCACATAACAATAGCAGATTTCTATACCATCTAGACCACTACTGTCTGACTGAGCACACTAATAAGCGGATCAGTGAGGGAATTTTCTTTTACTCCCTTCACGATATCCTCATGACTATAATTTTTTTCAGGATAAAGTACGACCACACTCTTATCATTGTTCATAAGAAAGTTATGTTCACCAAAATCCGTATAACGTGTAGCACCGACTGAAACAAGTATTCGAGAGGGATTGCCTGACTCTTGAAGATAGAGTCGCAGTTCTTCAGCAGGTCCTTCATTCTTTTGATGATTAAACTTATCAATAAGCCAGGTTATGAGACGTTCATAGATATAACTGTAATCCCGAACCGCACTATCCTCGCCATAATCATGTACTTCACCGTCTCTTACTAAAAATGAGGCAATACGGTAATAATTGAGGATCCCGTTTTCATCAAAGGAATCAATGGCAATGGCATTCTTGGAAAATCCTTTGGAGGATGGTCCCCAGTTTTTCTTCTGCGAAATCTTCTTTGCCCCTTCTTTGCGTATAGAACAGTCATTGGAGGCTCCAAAAAAGACCGGTCTTAAAGTTTCCATCTGTGCATCCTTAAAGGTAACATCACAGATAATGGCGCACTCTGGCTCAATCTGGAGTTTAGTTTCACCCTTAGGAAAAATGATTTTCTCATCATCAAAAGGAAACACCCCTAAAAAAGCAGGAGTAACAGTATTAGCATGCGGAATATAAGTAGGAAATACGGCTTTGGGAGCCTTTGAATCTAAGGTTACAACCTTGGTAAAATCTGCGGCCTCCCCTGCCTGCTCCAAATGTCCCGTAAAATTACCCGCCACTCCGAAAGTAGCCATTTCTATTAAATTAAACTGCATACTAAGTTTTCTCCAAAATTTTAAATTAAACATCCCTATAACCTTTAGGTTGCATACAAAACAGCATAACAACATGGTTTATATGTTTTTTCTAGAAAGTCGCATGTTCATAGCACCAACTGTAGAAGGCCAAATCCTCGTAAAAGGGAGGAAGGCTGCTTTAGAACTTGACTGCATCAGTGCACAATCCAAAAGACAAAAATATTGTAAAAGGTCCGAAGTAAGTTATTTGAACTGATTTTAGCATATCAGAGTTTAAATTTTTG
>CACYBT010000348.1 GCA_902772715.1 uncultured Succinivibrio sp. | reverse complement strand
ATGAGAGGTAAAAGCATTAGACATATTATTGAAGTGATATCAAAAACTCCAAGGATGCCTGTAAATGCTTAAGCAACCATGCATGAACTAGGGTATTAAGAATATAAAAATAAATTTGATCCCTGGATCACAAATCTAATAAATGTACTTAACGCAGTTAACTAACTGATTAATTTACATTAATTTTTTCAAAAACTGTTTTCGGTTTTGTGATATGCTTCACATGGTGTTGTGGCCATAATTGCTTTATTTCTGTCATATAAAATCTTGTTAAATTATGATAAAAATATGCAAAAATGCCGAGAAACAACAGTCAAAAATTATAAAACAAATTATATTGGTTTGATTAACATTAAAAAAAAAATGCACTTAAATCATAAAATCATAAATAAAATCAATAAATCGTGAGAATTGGATCTACTAGATACAAATAAGCGATTAACCTTATTTAAAAATTGTCACCAGTGGTGACAATTTTTAGTAGTGCAAAATCAACAATCTGATTTTTTACTTGTTAGAAACAACTTATATTTTGCTACACTCATAGAATAAGAAAAATGGGATTAATCGCTTGTGGTACACCAACTAATTGATAAGTTTATTGTATTTATTAGTGTTGCTGGAATTTTTGAGCCTCAATTAGATAACGATCTGTTGTAGCATTAGGATAGTCTCTTTCTTCATAAGACTCATTCCATCTCAAAGAGGTAGCAGCAGCACGGTATAGTGCCAATATATTATTTCTGACTTCTAAAACTCTGCTTTCCCCATTATTTTCTTTGAAATATTCAATCTGCTCGTCAATGCTTAATACACTGTGTCTTAGCAGATCAAACTTGCAGAATGTTTCACTAAAACTAATCCCTGTATAGATTTTGAGAAATTTCTGATAAGCATTGATCATTTCCTGTAGATTATGTCTTTGCCCCTGTGCATGACAGGCTCTTGAGTACATATACACTAATTTACTTAATTCCTCAGTGTGATTTTTGGCATACTCATTATCAACACAAAATACCATGGGTAAAAAAACATGCATATCTTCGGCACTTGCAACGTGAGCATACCCTAAACGTATGGCATCGTAGGAATTTGGAGACCAAATAACAAAGCCATCAGCATTGCTATAACGAAATTTTTGTACCATCTCAGGTATGGATACATTAATGTAGTTAACATCTTTTAGTTCCACCCCCAAAATCTTTAGCCACGTCATAAGGGTATAGAATACTGAGGTATTCTCACGCACCATAAAAGTTTTTCCCTTAACGCTCTCAGGACTCCCGTAAACGCTTGGATAACGACTGTTATATCCTTGAACATTGAGGATCCCACTATCAGGTCTCACGAAGATTTCGGTGGCTCGTGATTCAATGTTTGCCAATGCAAATACAGTTATGGGAAATTTTTTGCTGTAAAGCGTAGCCGGAACCGCGCCAACAGCAGTGACATCCCAGAACTTCTGTCCTTCACGGTTATTGAGAATAATATCGTCACCAGATAATGTAGTTATTTCAAGGCTAAGATCAAGAGCTAACTCCTTATCCCATCCATTTTGCTGTGCATACCACATAAGAAACCCCTCGTGCTCAAGCATCATAGTTACGCGCATAGGTGTAGCGAGACAAGAGGATACTGTACAAATCAGACTGACGGTAAAATATTTAACCATTTTGCTGATGAACATAAAAAAATTCCTATTTTGAATTCAAAAAAACAAACCTAATAACAGTAATGCAGAGTAAATCAGTGGGTATGGGTAGCAGATTATTTTATAAACCCAACGCTTTTGGTAACTACATGATTAACTAGTGCTATTTCTATAATAAAAAGAGCATCCGTGCTTACCACTTTTTTTGGTTTTATAAAGAGCCTGATCAGCCTCTTTAAATAACGTATCGAAATTACTCTTTTCGTATCCGTGAACGATTCCTGCACTAATTGAGGTTGCAGGCAATCCATCTTCGGTATTTGCTAATTCTTGATTGACAAGTGTTATCATTGTTTCCATATGATGATCTTGTATGGAGGGAGCGTGAACAGCCAGAACGACAAATTCATCACCTCCTAGACGACAAACATAATCATCTGATCTGAAATGATTTTTTAAGGTTTGTACTACTTTTATAAGGATTTTATCTCCAGTATCATGTCCATACGTATCATTTACTATTTTGAAATTGTCAACATCAATCAAGATCATGTAAGTCGATGTCAGGTCAAGACTTGACATCAACAACTCATAGCCGAATCTGTTATATGCTTCAGTTAGCTCATCATGAGATGCTTTGAAATTAAGCTGCTCTAAACTGTTTTTATAAACTTCATACATTTTATTATAGGTACGAGCCAAATACCTGAATTCATTTGCTCCGATCTCTGGTATCGGACTGTCAGCCTTTATTCGATCTACAGCATTCAGAACAGGGTGAATGCCAAGACGTGAAGTGAGCCATACAACGAAGAATACACTAAAAGTTTGAAACACAATGATGGCACGTACAATATTAAGTTCTTGGTCTAGAATTGACAACTCATCTTTATCTCTCTTATTCATTAACTCTTCAAGATTGTTAAGACAGGCACGTATACTATTGCTTATTTGTTCTTTCTCAGATTTGTATGCATCGTTATGAACCAAATCTATAGCACGCTTTATTTTTTCATCCTTAGAAAGAGATTTATCTTCTGGTGATAGTTCAATAGACTTAAATAAATCTGGGTACTTAGTATATCCATGAGCATCAATTACAAAACGCATTGCATAGTATTCTCGCTCCATTAAATTTACAGAGATATTCAACGCATTTTGAAGATAATACAATGCTTCTTTATTCTCCGGTTTAGTTGACATTTTTTTTACAGCGTTTTCGCGACGGGTTTTATCAAAGGCTTCTGTAAAATAATTGTTTAGAAAACGCATATCACCGTAGATAGTAAAAAGCTGTACATTATCTGTCAGATAGTCTGATGCATCCATCAAATCTTGTGCGGCCTTTCTTAGTTCAAGCTGTTGCTCAGAAATCTTTGCTAGTTTTGAAGAATTTTTTGATAGATGATAGGTCGAATAAATCATTATTGCTGATAAAATCACAGCAGTAATAATCAATATCTTATGTAAAGTTCGTAAAGAAATACCATCTGTCTTTATATGATCTACAATCATTTTCACGACTCACTTGATACTTTTTAGTTTATATTTTTCGAGCAGGAAACTGTTGCATTGAGACACTGCATAAAACTTATTTTTTAGTTAAGACAACCAATAAAAATGAACTAAAAATCTTCATTCATTATTCTTAGGCTGTTATTACTCAAGAGATTATCT
>CACYBT010000347.1 GCA_902772715.1 uncultured Succinivibrio sp. | reverse complement strand
GTAAACCTTGCCGTTCGCTTTAGTCTTGCCCTGAACAGGCCGACTTAGGGACTTTAACCCATTAGACTGCTCACATGCTGAGCGCACCAAAAAAAGGCAACACCTTGATGCTGCCTTCTTGTAACCCACCGATCTTTAAGCCTAACCTAAATTAGTAACCTCTTTCCACTCGGTTTCAGTAAAGAGTTTGGTGAGATCAATAAGAATAAGCAGATCATCCTTACGGTTGCAGACACCAGAGATAAACTGAGCATTCTCTTCAGTACCAACATTAGGAGTATCGTCAATATCATTAGTATTAAGATCAGCCACCTCTGCCACTGAATCCACAAGAATACCAATAACATGCTTCTCAGACTCAATAATCATGATACGAGTATTATCTGTAACCTCAGCAGGAGGAATACCAAAACGGGCACGAGTATCAATAACAGTAACAACATTACCACGCAAATTAATGATGCCCAGAACGAAAGCAGGAGCACCAGGTACAGGAGCAATGTCAGTATAACGTAACACTTCACGCACCTGCATTACATTTACACCGTATATTTCATTACCCAACTGGAAGGTAACCCAACGCAGACGCTCACCCTGCTTGGCATTGACATTAATTGGGTTATCGATCAAATCTTCTTTAGACATCTATCGTTCCTCTTTCACATTACCACAACAAAGTGGCATCTAATCTTTTTAATTATTGTAAACAACTTTATAAATTTGTTGAGTTTAAGCAGTTAAAACTTTGATCACGCACGCATTTGTTTGTCTAAATCTTTTAGATTGACACCATTTTCAAACATTTTTATTAAAGCTGACACATGCAGAAGAGCACACATTTCCTTTTTTACTATTCCTGCAAGCCATGGTCTGTTGCCAGCAGTCTGTCTCCAGGTTATGCTATCCTTATTCAGGATCCTGTTACCCTCTAATGTATCACATCCTACGGACCAGATCGTATCATCAAGCACGATCATATATTCATATTTATCGGATTTTGGTGCATCACTCTTTACCCATTTTAGAGTATCAACGACACACATTTTCTTACCGCGTATATCCGCAATTCCCTGAAACCAATCAGGCTTTCCAAAAAGTGGAGTTACCTTATCACACTGAACAATACCGCCTAAATTTACTAAAGGTACTGCAAAACGGATCCCCTTGACCAAGAAAAACAGCACTTGAAATTCATCAGGCATTTCAATGTTAGCCCAGTCATAAGGTGCCTTCTTATCGACCTCGTCTTTCTTGACTTCAACCTTTTCATGCTCTTCAACTTTGTCTGTGACAACAGTTTCAACTTCGGTCTCTGTCTTGACCTCTTCGGCAACCTTAACCTCAGTCATCAGCTGCTGCTTAGGCACGGCCTCAAGTAAGGTTTCAAGACTCTTATGCTCAGCAAATGGCAAAGGCTCTACAACTTTAGGCTCTCTTACTGGTTCTAGGATTGGCTCATTAACTGCCGTCTCTGCCGTCTTTGGCGGCACATAGTCATCTGCAGCATAATCAATATCATCGTCTGCAGTATCAAGATCTTTTTGTACACTGTCAACTGTATCACGTAAATCTGTGCTATCGTGTTCACTCTCAACAGCAGACTCCTCAAAGGATGAACTCTCAGAAGCCTCAGCACTATCCAAACTTTCATTCTCTGCTAAGGTTAAGGTATCGTTCGGTTGCTCTTTAGGCAAAACCTCCTGTTCCTCGACTACATTTTCATCAAGAACCTCATCCGAAGGCTCACTATCAATAGTTTCATTCAAAGAAGAATCTGCTCCAGAAAGATTAAGTTCTGTCTCTTGAACATCTTCTGAAGTTGTACTCATGTCATTCTCATGAGAAGCCTCAGCCCCGGCAGATTCAGCTATCTGTGGCTCAGTCACATTGTCTAATTTGGCACTTTCTTCCTTTAAAGAAGTATTCAAAGTTCCACTTTGGACTTCTTGATTATCGTTTGTGTCAGTAACACAGTCGGCACTTTCCTCTTCAAGCATCTGTTTGAAGTATGAAAGCAGAGTGTCATCAACATCATTCACTGACATACGGAAATTCCTTATTTCTAATTGAGCATAGCATCAACTTCACCGGCTACAATATCGAGTTCCTTGCTTTGATCAGGCTTAGGACTGTCAGCAGTTAAAGATACCAAAGCAGCGGCTGTCGGAGAAATTCGATCAGGATTCTGCTCTAATTCCTTTGACAGCTGGCTTATGAGTAATTCTCTGTAAGCAAGAGCCCCGCGACATTTCTCATCGAGCATGGTTATAGGCATACCCTTCTGTGATGACTCTCGAAACAATGTATCAACAGGGATCTGTCCAAACCATAGATTATCCCGATAATGCGACTCTAAAAACTCAAGGGAGGTTCTTGAGGCTTTAGTACGTTTATCATACATTGTAGGAATAACCGTAAAATTGATATTACAGGCGCCATCCGCCTTTTTCATAATATTAAAGGTACGAACCATACCCTCAAGTCCCTTCAGAGACAGAAATTCAGTCTGAGTTGGAACCAAAACCGAGGTGCTGGCAACCAGTGCATTAACCATGAGCGCTCCTAAAACAGGAGGACAGTCAATCAGTACCACATCATAATCGTCCTCTAAATATTTAAGCGCATTGGTAAGGATCCTTCCAACCCCAGAACGGCCAGACAGTTTTCGGTCAACAGTAGCCAGAGTCATGGAAGACACTATCATATCAAGATTAGGAAAATTAGTATGAGTAATACACGAAGTAACCGACTCTCTTGTCAAAGGCTCTTGAGTATACAGATCATAAAGATTCTTTTCAATAGTACTGTAGTCAAATCCCAGATACGATGTTAATGATGCATGCGGATCGGTATCAATTATAAGTACTTTGAGGTTTTCCTTCTGCATCCATCCGGCAAGAGAGGCTACTGTTGTTGTCTTGCCAACACCTCCCTTCTGACTTGCAATTGACCACACTAACACGAAAAGCTCCTTAGTCTTTAATCAAAATTAAGCTCGATTGTATTACCATCACCACGTCTAAACTCAATGTTAGAACTGCCTGCACTGCCACCCGACGAAGATACACTAGAGTTGACCTCATCAGTCTTGATGTTTGAAGCATCCAAAGGTGGTTTTCTTTCAATGGCATATCTAGACACGGCTATCACCACCTTACGGTTCATAGCGCGTCCTGCTGCTGTGGAGTTAGAATACTTAGGTGAATATTCCCCATAAGCCTCAATAGCCATTCTTTCAGGAATAATGCCGTATTTTTCCAACTCATTTAAAACCGACAAAGCACGATTTGCGGAAAGATCCCAGGAATTTCTGAATATACCATTAGGAATAAATGAATTATCCGTATATCCACGAATGCGTACATAGTTATTGATATTGGACATGGCAACAGCTATACGCTGAATAACTGGCTTGGCTGCGGCAAGAATTGAGGCACTTCCTTCAGCAAAAAGCAATCCCGAATTAATGTTAATCGAAAGCCAATGTGGATTTTCCTCTATTTCAATATACTTTTCCATACCAGCATCAGTAATAGTCTCAGAAATAGAACGTCTCACAGAATCAAACTGTGCGCCATTGGTTCCTTCACCCACACTGTCGGAACTGACATCAGTCTGACCGCCATCTTCAAAATGATCTGCACTGCCTCCAGCCTGAAAGCCGCCCTCGCCGCTCTGAGAACCACCGTCTGGTTTATCAGATGAAGGCGTGTTCTGCACATTCGATGGCGGAGTTTCAGAAACAATCAGCTCTCCTGTGAAATTGGTACTGTTAGTGTTGCCAGAACCATTTTCCTCTTCTTCACTGCTGGTAGTTGAGGAATTGTCTGTTTCCTGCTGTTGCTGTGAAGACTCCTGTGGAACCACCTGAAAACTCATCATGGCTCCACCGTTTTCAATAATCTGTTTACCTGTATCTCCCTGAGATTGCTGCACGGATTTTACAGCCTCCTGTACTTCCTGGGCAATCTGCTGTGCAAGTGACCCCGGCACCAAAAGTGCTCCACCTGGAGCACTTACTGCCGCAGTTTCAAAGGCCTGAGCAATACTCTCTACCATGGATTTTGCCTCTGACTGCTTGGCCATGGCGAAGGAATACAGCACCACGAACAGAGCAAAGAGCAAGGTCATGAAGTCGGCATACGACACCATCCATCGTTCTAGATTTTCGGGCTCTGGCGGTTTTTTCTTCATATTGAGGCTCTTCTATTCTTTAAAATCATACTTCCCATAAACTAGCCTTCGCCGCTCTTGTCACCACCGGTGTACACAGCAAGACGACGCTTGAGCATCATGGTGTTTTCACCCGCAGCTATCGAAACCAGTCCCTCTAAGGTCATGTATTTGTACAAAGCCATCTCTGCGATGATGCTCTTGATGCGGTTAGAGGCAGGAAGACAAATAATGTTCGCCAGCACCAGACCGTAAATTGTTGCCACGAAAGCCACAGCAATTGCCGGTCCGAGTTCGTCAGGTCTGTCCAAAAGAGACATGGCGTGAATCAGACCGAGCACAGCACCGATAATTCCCATAGTAGGTGAGTAACCGCCCATAGCCTCAAGCATCTTGGCATATGGCTCATATTTTGCTTCCTCAACACCAATACCCTGTTCCAAAATACCTCTTAAGGAATCCTTATCCACACCGTCCACAATCATCTGAATCCCATCACGAGTAAAATCATCAGATGCTGAGGAAATGGATTTTTCAAGAGCCAAAAGCCCCTGCTGACGGGCAGTGGTGGATAAACCAACCAGCAACTCTACCTGAGAATCAAAACCAATACGTGGAGGTGCCAAAGTCCATAGCATACATTTGAAAGCACCGCCAATTACGCCCAAAGGGAACTGTACCCAGCAAGCAAAGAAAGATGCACCCACCACCACAAGGAAAGCCGGTAACTCAAGCATCATGGCAGGAGAAGTACCTTCCAACATCATTGAGCAGACAATACAGCCTACTGCCAAAAATATACCTAAAAAATTCATGGATTACCGCCTTAAGTATGTCTTAACCTAACTCTTTGACAATGCTCGTAGCAATATCATTCAAAGGAAGCACGAGATCAGTAATACCGGCATTTACAATTGCCTGAGGCATACCGTAAACCACACAGGATTCCTCGTTCTGAGCCCATACTACAGCACCTTTTTTCTTTAAAATGGAACATCCCTCGCAACCATCTGAGCCCATGCCGGTTAGGATCATAGCCAAAACCTTACCACCATAAGTCTTCGAAAGCGAAGCAAATGAAACATCAACACAAGGATTATAAGTAACACGCCCAGTATCATCAATGATCCTGATCCTAGTCTTCACGCCTACCTTTTCAAAAATCATCTGCTTACCGCCAGGAGCGATAAAACAGTTACCAGGTTCAAGCATATCCCCATCTTTGGCCTCGACGACATGTAACTGGGATATAGCATCAAGACGGCTTGCAAAAGTGGCCGTAAATGAAGCAGGCATATGCTGAATAATCACCACCGGAACATTCAGTTTTGGCAGCTTAGGAATAATCTGCTGCAGTGCAATAGGCCCACCGGTAGAACTGCCGATGGCTACAATAGAATGGTTCTTTCCTGATTTCCTGAAGGTAGTAGTCTCAGATTTATGATCACCGAAAGTAAACTTGAGAGCACCGGCTGGGGTACCTGGATTTGCTGCCAGCATCGCATTGATTTCATTGTATTGTCCCATCGCTGATCCTTGAGTTGGAGCAGGAGCGGAACCTGAACCTATAGGCTTTCTTGCCATGGTACTTGAGGCTGGCGCTGCAGGGGTTGATGCTGTTCTTAGACTTGAAGTTGTACCAAAACGCGAGGCGGTGCCAGTCGTTGAAGTGGATGAGAAGGTTGTTCTCGACGCTGTCGCTGTTGTAGGTCTTGAAGCAGGTATAGCGGAAGCCTGAGGACGAAAACCTCTAACTCTTGAACGAGATACAGCCTTAATAGAATTTATCAGATTTTTTATGGCATCCTGACGACGATGAGCAATATCATCGAAGTTCTTTGGCATGAAGTCAACTGCTCCTGCTTCTAAGGCTCGGAACGTGGCATCGGCACCCTCTAATGTCAGCGAGGAAAACATCATAATAGGTGTAGGACATTTACTCATGATTTCTTTGACAGCCGTAATACCATCCATTACCGGCATTTCTACATCCATTGTAATCACATCAGGACGCAGCTGAGAGGTCAGTGCCACACCTTCTTTTCCATCCTTGGCCTCACCAATAACTTGCATAGTAGGATCAGATTCAACAATTTCCTTTAAGCGTTTACGAAAAAAAGTCGAGTCGTCAACAATCAATACTTTGGTTGCCATATAAATTCCTTTATTGCTACATATTGCATTTAATTATTATTTTAAAATCACTCTTCACTTGGAGCGTAATCAACTGCAGTTTCAGCGCCATCACTACCATCAGTTTTCAGTTCTAAGGATTCAACCTGTGAAGCCTCAGTCTTTGCCTCAGCATGCTCATGTTCATGACGAAGAGGAACACGCTCAGCATTCTTATGTGCATAAGCACGCATCAGTCCAGGAATATCCAGAATCAGTGCAATTCCACCATCTGAGGTAATCGTAGCACCAGCCATACCAGGAGTATGACGGAGAATATCATCAAGAGGCTTAATTACCACTTCTTCCTGACCTAATAGCTCGTCTACCACAAATCCCACCAACTGAGCGGCACTGACCTGTACTAGCACAATATTGGCCTTATGATCAAGATATTCCTTTATCGAAACGTTCTCAAACCACTGTTTTAGGAAAAACAGAGGAATGGCCTTATCACGAATCACAATGGTATTTAAACCATCCACATTACGCATCGAGTCAAGTTCAAGATAAAAAATCTCAGAAACAGAAGTCAATGGCAAGGCAAACGTACGATTGGATACAGAAATCATCAGTGTTGGCAGAATTGCCAGGGTCAAAGGTACCTTAATCTCAATTGTAGTACCCTTACCGTAGGTAGAAATAACATTTACCGTACCATTTAGTTTCGAAATATTTGTTTTAACCACATCCATGCCAACACCACGACCGGAAATATCGGTAATTTCAGTGTTGGTAGAAAAACCAGGTGCAAAGATAAGATTCAGAGCCTCGGAATCAGAAAGCCTATCTGCAGTACCTTCATCCATCAAGCCTTTTTTGACTGCCACAGAACGCAGGGTGTTAGGATCCATACCCTGACCATCGTCAGAAATCTGCAAAAGAATATGATCGCCCTGCTGAGAGGCAGACAACAGAACAATACCGGTTTCAGGCTTGCCTGCAGCCACACGGTCGGCTGGCATCTCAATACCATGGTCACAACAGTTACGCACCATATGCACCATAGGATCAGCCAAAGCATCCACCAAATTCTTGTCTAACTCAGTATCCTCACCATCCATGCGCAATTCAATCTTCTTGCCTAACTTACGTGCCAGATCTCGAACCACACGAGGGAATCGGCCAAAGACCTTCTTCACTGGCTGCATGCGGGTCTTCATCACCGAATTCTGTAATTCTAAAGTTACCACATCAAGTGTGGAAATAGTCTTGTTCATCTCCTGATCAGAACGGCGGGAGGCCATATTCACAAGACGGTTACGGACCAGCACCAATTCACCAACAAGATTCATGATGTCATCCAAAACCTGTGTATCTACACGTACTGTAGTTTCCTGTTCAGGAGCAGCTGATTTCTGGGCAGGAGCCTTCTGAGCAGCAGGAGCAGCAGTCTTTTGGACTGGAGCAGGTGCTGGTTTGGCAGCAGGAGCAGCAGGAGAAGCAGTCTTTTGGACTGGGGCAGATGCTGGTTTGGCAGCAGGAACAGGTGCTGCACTGGCATCAGGAGCAGGTTTTGGCTCCTCCTTGGCATGCTTAGAAACTTCTTTCTGAGCATTGGCAAGCATTCTGTCAAAGTCTTCATCTGTTGCATCAGCAGCCTTATTTTCGTCATTATCCGCACCAGGGGCATGACCTTTACCGTGCAATTGATCTAAAAGAGCCTCAAACTCATCTTCGGTAATATCATCAACATCACCTGTCAATTCAGGTTCTGGTTCTGGTTCTGGTTCTGGTTCAGGCTCTGGTTCAGGCTCCGGTGCTTTGGCAGGAGCAGCACTGCCACATTTTCCCTCGGCAAGAGCATGCAACCTGTCAATCAGTTCAGCAGGAGCAGCCTCAGGCTGTTCTCCATTCTTAACCACATCAAACATGGAGGTGATTTCATCATATGCCTGCAATACCGCATCCATCAAATCAGGGGACATGGAAATACGACCATTGCGTAGTTCGTCAAACAGACTTTCCGCAGCATGACAGACGTTGACAAGATTGGTCAACGCTAGGAAGCCGGCGCCTCCCTTAACCGTATGAAATCCTCTGAAAATGGCATTCAATAAATCCTTATCGTCAGGCGTTTTCTCAATCTGGACTAGCTGTTCATTAAGATTCTCAATAATCTCACCAGCCTCTACTATAAAATCTTGTAGGATTTCCTCATCCATCTTCAGATCTCCGTTATTTTAGAATCCTAAACTTGCTAACAAATCATCTACATCATCCTGACTTGCGGCGACCTTATCCGAAGTCAGATCTTCACCCACCACTGGGCCTTCAGGGACAATTCCTGAAGTAGTCGAGTTAGTAATTTTCTTTTTATCTTCCTCACTAAAATGCGTAAGGAAGTTAACCATTTTTTCTTCAACTTCTGAGACAAGATGAATAACCTTCTGAATCATCTGACCAGTCAGATCCTGATAATCTTGAGCCATCAGTATGACGTTTAACTGTTCTCCCAGTTTGCCAGCACGATCCTCAGTATCGTGAATCAGCGCATCCACATTGCGACATAGAGTGACGAAATTATCACGATCAATGCGACCATGCATCAGCCTGTTCCAAGCAGGCAAAAGCTTTTCAATTGATTCATTAAGACTCTTTATCATTGGTTCACAGGCATCAACCGCATCTAATGTTTTAGAGGCGGCAGCATCGGTCATCTGAATAATTGACGACAGTCTCTCAGAAGCCTTGGGCATATCCACATTAGCAATGGTTATAAGACGATCATCATTGGCAAACTTTTTGATGGCCTCGTGCAGATCACGAGTCAGACTACCAACCTGTTCAAATACCTTATCATTCTGAGCGGCTAAATCATCATCACGCAACTCTTTACACAGATCCTTAAGTCGACTTTCAGCTTCTTCCTGCAGACCACTTTCCAAAAGATCTATAATTGCCTCTAGATCGCCAACAGTCAAATCTCTACGCTCGACTTCTTCATCAGACATCGCATCCACCATATGTATCGAATTTTTATTTAACCGAAGCGTTCAAAAATCTTATCGAGTTTTGCCTTCAAAGTGGCAGCGGTAAATGGCTTTACAATATAACCATTAACACCGGCTTTGGCAGCCTCAACAATCTGCTCTCGTTTTGCCTCAGCAGTAACCATAAGCACTGGCATTGCCTTTAACTTAGGACTCTGACGAATGGCTTTCAAAAGATCAATGCCCTGCATAATAGGCATATTCCAATCAGTCACCACAAAATCAAAATCTCCGGCCTCAAGCATTGGCAGTGCAGTAGCACCATCATCAGCCTCATGAGTATTATTAAAGCCGAGATCACGCAGCAAATTCTTGATGATACGACGCATCGTTGAAAAGTCATCAACAATAAGTATCTTGATATTCTTATCCAAGATAAACTCCTTTATAACTACAACTTAAAAAAATGCTGTAATGTATACCATATATACTTATAAAACTTAAAAAAACAAATTACTACTAAAATGATACAAATTTGTTAATTAAACCTATTTTCCGCTCCAATCTTTGAGCATAGATCGCAATCTTGCCATCGACTGACTCATTAGCTGACAGATTCTAGACTCACTTAAATCCAAAACTTTTCCGATTTCCTTTAAGTTGAGTTCTTCATCGTAGTACAAAGCCAGCACCTGCTGTTCACGTTCTGGCAGTGCACTTATAGCCTTAGCCAAAGAACGCTTAAATTTAGAGGTAGCTAAAATCTCAAAGAGTTTATCACGGCTATTATCGCCACCTTCTGCTATAACATCGTCCGAAACCCCCAGATCTTCAATTCCGATGACCTGAGAGGTTGAGGTTTCAAAAAGCATCTGATTGTATTTTTCAAGGCTTAAACCTAACTCTTCGGCAATTTCCGTGTCTTTTGGTTCACGTCCCAACTGATGCGACAACTTGGAAATCACACCTGTAATATTACGGGCATTCTGATGAACAGAGCGCGGTGCCCAGTCAACCTGACGCATTTCATCAATCATGGCTCCACGGATACGAATGGAGGCATAAGTTTCAAATACAGCCCCATGACCTTCCTCAAAATGAGCCACCGCATCCATAAGACCAATCATACCGGACTGAATAAGATCGTCAATCTCCACACTGGCAGGCAGTCTTGCCTTAAGATGCAAAGCAATACGCTTGACAAGAGGCGCATAATTCATCACCACCTGCGACATATTATGCCGAGATTGCTCTTGATAGATTTTTGCACCATTAAGCCTACCAGCCATATCAGAAAATCTCTACTCCTCTTAACCCAAACTCTGTCTTATCTCTTTGTACTTATCTTTAGCCTTTCCTATCCGAAGAAATCAGATTTTCAACAAAAAATTCCAAGTGTCCTCCTGCGACATTTGGTATAGGCCAGGTAGTAATACGACTGGCCAGAGTCTTAAAGGCCCTGGCTGCAGGTGAAGTTGGAAACAGATCTACCACACAGGACCGCTGTCTTATGGCCTTGCGCATATTCATATCAACTGGAATACAGCCCACAAGCTCAAGAGTTGCATCAATAAATCTTTCAGTCACAGCAACCAACTTCTGATACATCAGTTTTCCCTCATCAAGAGAATGCAGCTGATTACCAATAATCTTAAACCGATTCACGCCATAATCGCGCGAAAGCACCTTCATCTGGGCATAGGCATCGGCAACTGACGTAGGCTCATTACAGACTACCATCAAAACATCCTGCGCTGCACGGCAGAAAGACAGCACCATGTCAGAAATACCGGCTGCGGTATCAACAATAAAGAAATCAATATCTTCATCAAGAGTAGAAAATGCTCGAATGAGACCGGCATGCTGTTCCATGCTCAGTTCCACCATCTGTTTTAGACCTGACGAGGCAGGGACAATACGCAAACCATGTGGTCCGGTCTGTAAAATATCCTTTAACTCGCATTCACCGCTTAACACATGACCAAGATTCTTGTCAACCTTAAGGCCAAGCATCACATCAATATTGGCTAGACCAAGATCAGCATCAAAAAGCATAACCTTCTTGCCTAACAGTGTTAAGGCTACAGCAATGTTCAAGGACACGCTAGACTTACCGACACCGCCTTTACCACCGGTAACAGTAATCACCTTTACTTTGCGTTTATTCCTAGAATCTTCCATAATTCTTCTTATCCTTGTAATCTAGCTTTATTCAACTTCATTATCCAAAGCGAATTTTGCCACGTCATTTTCCACTGCCGAAAGCGCCTTAATTGCAAGCTTACGGGCTGTAGGAACTTCTAAATCTTCAGGTACACGCTGACCATCCGCCACATAGGAGAGGGTTAACTGCTCCTTTATGCACAAAGACAGCGCATCCGCAAGATGTTCACTCTCATCCACCTTTGTGAGAATGAGCCCTTTGATGCCTAACTGACTAAAATGTTCATAGGCATGTTCTAAAACTCTGCGTTGTGCGGTTGCCGGAAGCACCAAATAATGTTTCATTTTCAAGCGCGACTGCTGTTTCAGAGCAGAAAGCTGACATTCAAAACGCTCATCTTTCAGTCCCACACCTACAGTATCAAGCAGTACCAGACTTTTATCGCGTAGCGTATATAATATATCGGGTAATTCATCCACAGACTTTATAGCGAAGGCTGAACATCCCATAATTCTGCCATAGGTTTTTACCTGTTCCACCGCACCGATACGGTAATGATCGGCAGTAACCAGCGCCACTCTGTCAGGACCATATTTCATGACAAAACGTGCCGCAAGTTTTGCTATGGTGGTTGTCTTCCCCACTCCTGCAGGTCCAATCAAGGTCACAATACCACCATCAGTTACAATCTCGTCTGTTCCAACCTTAAGACGATTTTCAAGATTGGTAGCCAACTGCCGCCAGGCAAAATTGAAGGAAGCATCCTCATCTATAGTGTTGGCAAGATCACTGCTTAATTCTTTCTCAAAACCACCGCTTAAAAGCAATTCATATACCATAGCACGAACAGGTTCTTCTCGCTTTTTGGTGTCAGCCATGAGTCCGGCTAATTCAAACTGCAAAAGACGACGGATGGAATCCACATCCTGACGCATTTTCGTAAGTTCAAGGCGCTCGTTGTCATCATCCTTACTCTGATATGAAGAAATACCATGCGTATTTTCAACCTTCAAAGCCTTTTTCTTGTCTTCCTCACGCATAAACAGATCACGCATGTCAGACTGTTCAAAAAGGGGGGCAGGTGCACTGGTTGCGTTTTTAGCCGCAGCTACAGTCTTACCACCGCGACTCATCTGCTCTTTAGCCTCTTTAGCCGCTGGCTTAACCATACTCTTGGTACTCTCCTGCTTATGCTGACGGTCTAGTATTTCAAGAAGACTCTTGGCAAATCCCTCAGCCTTAGAACCACCGACAGTCTTCTTTGAAGGAGCACTATCCTTCGAGCCTAAAGTAACCTCATCATCGGCGATCATTCTTGATAAAGAGGAAGAACCTAAAGCACTTTGGGTAATACTCCCAGCACTACTGCTCCTACCGATAGGGGCAGGAGGTTCTTTGGCAACACCGGCGACAATCTCTACTCCGTCCGGAACGCGCTTGTTCGACATAATTACTGCATCAGGACCTAGCTCTTCTTTGATTTTGGCTAAAGCCGAACGCATATCTGCTGCCACAAAGCGTTTAAGTTTCATTTTTCCTCAATATTTTTTATACGCACCTTTAACTAAAAAGGATCTAATCTGGTTTAAAATCAATATGACTGAGTTGAAGACGCTTATAACAATTAAACTTTACCTGACATCATCACCTGTCTTTATCAAATCAGGAAAAAAAATCATTGACGAACAGTCTTTAATTTATGCACTCAGACCATATGGAGATGTACTCTCAACATCATAAAAAAGTCCGCTATAGGACCCCAAAAAAAATAAAAAACTTATACAGGTTTATAAAATTTTCAATAAATAGTCAATATATGTCAATTAAATCAGTAAATTAAACCTCAATAATGTTAACTGCATACGCATTTATAACAAAAATGAGCCCATTTATTTTCCAAAATACCAATTTTAGGCTATTTTAAACCTAGATTTGGTGCCCCCTGATTTGAATTACCGATAACTGATACGATTTTAATCTGTTTATCATCAGGTATTTCTTGATAAGAAAGCACTTTTAAACCAGGAATCGTATTCTTTACAAAACGTGACAGTGTAGACCGCAGAATACCTGAAGTCAAAAGAATAGCAGGCTCACCTTCCATTTCCTGTGCCGAGGTTGCATCCATAAGAGAACGCTGAATTCTGTCGGCCATACCAGGTTCAATACCAATACCTTCTGCACCACCTGTTTCAAGAGATTTATGCAGAACCTTTTCAAGATCTGGGGCAAGTGTAATCACTGGAATAATATTCTCCGAGCCCACAATATCCTGAATAATAAGCCTACGCAGACCAATGCGGCAGGCAGCGGTAAGCACTTCTGGGTCTTGACTTTTGGGTCCGTATTCCACCAGTGTTTCAAGAATTGTTCGCATATCACGGATAGGCACACCCTCATTTAGAAGATTCTGAAGAATATGCGTCAAAAGTCCAAGATTAACCACGGATGGCACAAGGCCATTGACAAGCTTAGGCTGAGTTCTTGAGACAATATCTAAAATATTCTGTACTTCCTCCTGACCAATGAGAGAAGCACAGTTGTTAACTAGGATTTGTGACAGATGGGTGGCTATCACCGTAGAACAGTCCACGACGGTATAACCTAAACCTAAAGCCTTATCATTATCGGTTTTACTTATCCACACGGCTTCAAGGCCAAAAGCAGGATCTTTGCCTTTGATCCCCTGTATTTCACCAAAAACCTGCCCAGGATTTATAGCCATGTCACGATCAGGCTGAATTTCAGCCTCACCAAAAGTTACTCCCATAATTGTAATGCGATAAAATGCGGGCCCCAAATCAAGATTATCACGAATATGCACTGGTGGAATAAGGAAGCCAAGATCCTGAGAGAGTTTTTTGCGAACACCCTTAACACGGTTTAGAAGTTCACCGCTTTGATTCTTATCTACCATCGGAATCAGACGATATCCCACTTCAAGTCCTATCACATCAACCTCAGAGACATCATCCCAGGACAATTCCTTCATCTCAGGTTTTTTGCTAGGAACTCCGTTCGTTCCATCAGCTGCAAGCACATCATTACCTTCAGCCTCACGTTTTTTTGCCTGGCGCTGCAGAAGATAGCCTAAACCAAGACAGATGGACGAGAGCAGAATAAAAGCCACATGCGGCATGCCTGGCACTATGCCCATCACAAACAATACTCCTCCACTGATAAGTAAAGTCTTTGGCTTTGAAAACAGATCTCCTACCACCTGCTGTCCCATTTCCTTCTCGGAACTACTCTGACGAGTCACGATAATGGCCGAAGCCACAGACAATAACAGTGAAGGAATTTGGGCAACAAGGCCGTCACCAATAGTTAAAAGGGTAAAAATAGAGGCAGACTGCGCAACTGTCAGACCGAAATTGAATGTTCCGATAATAATACCGCCTACGAGATTGATGAGCATAATCAAAAGACCTGCTACCGCATCACCCTTGACGAATTTGGAGGCACCATCCATAGAACCATAGAAGTCAGCCTCACGGGTAACTTCTATACGACGGGCACGGGCCTGATCCTGATCGATAATACCGGCATTAAGATCAGCATCAATGGACATCTGTTTTCCTGGCATAGCATCCAAGGTGAAACGGGCTGACACCTCAGCAATACGTCCAGCACCACTTGTGATAACCTTAAAGTTAATAATAATGAGAATAGTGAAAACCACAATACCAACGGTATAACTTCCACCCATCACCACATTACCAAAGGCCTCAATCACCTTGCCTGCAGCCGCGGTTCCATTCTGTCCGTTGAGCAGAATCACACGTGTGGAAGCCACATTCAGCGCCAGTCGCAGAATAGTTGCAAGTAACAGTACCGATGGGAAAGAACCAAAATCCAGAGGTTTTGAAGCATAGATAGATACCAGCAGCACAATCATGGACAATGCAATATTGAAAGAGAATAGTATATCAAGAAGAAATGGCGGCATTGGTAGCGTAACCATACCCAGACAGGCTAACACTAGAACCGGTGTTCCCATCTTGACCATAGTGACCTTCTTTACAGCCGCATCACCAATAGAAAGCCCTTTTGCCACCTTAGGGTTTCTTTTGGCGGTAGACCAGAAAGTATTTAAACGTTTAAAACTATCTTTGATTGCCAATTGTCATAATTCCGTAAATTTGCTGAGCATCGTAGATTCTAGCATATTATATGCCATCTTCTGCTTTTTTTGCCATAAGTATTAAACCTCAGGATTTAAATAAATAGCATCTATCATAAAACTTTCTTTGCATCGTCGCTACACACGTTAGAAATAGCCATAAGAGCATTTAGATCATGTTTCCTTTTGGTGCTAAGATAGCATGTAAACGTCAGGTAGTTCTTAACTTCTGTCTTTATGTGAAACATCCGAAAATCGTATGTTAAGATTAAAATGTATGCGTTTGTAAAAATATCATGTTAACATTCAAGTAACCTTTAAGGAGTTTTAATGAATGAACCAAAATTTAATCTGAATGGTTTTACTCTTGATGAAATAAAAAATTCAGGTTTTAATATTGTTGCTGCTGTATGGATTGAAGATAACCCAGATGCCGATGAAGAAAAGAAAAGCAAATTTGTAAAAAAATTTTTTCACGCATACAGAAATAGACCTTCATTAAAAAAAGGATCCCCATCTAAAACAATACCCGATCCTTTGGTAGCTGAAATTGTTGCAATTAGAATAGAAAATAATAAGTATAATAATAAAGAAATAACTAAATTGCATCGTGTGGCCATGGCAAGTGAAAACCTTATAGGCGCATTGCTAGAAGAATACATAGCAAATAATGTAATTGATAAAGGATGGGCTAATTGTTGGGGAAGTACAATTCTTGCTACAGATTTTGTCTCTGTTAGATCTCTGTTAGAGGAGAAAGGCTACAAATAAAAAATAAAACAAATACAGAAAATAGTTCTTCTAACAAAATTCGCGCTGGTACGAATATTGAAGTTTGGCATAGATTCAATGCCAATACTGGAGAAACATACTGGCAAAAACTCAACGCAACAATTGGTCAAGATTGCAACCTTTCAGAAGATGCTTTTAGAGAATTCGCAATAAAAGCCATAAAAAATAATCCAGAAATGTTAAACCTAGATGGACTATAAAAACGTTCTAGGCCCCAACATTATGATGTAGATACTTTTGTTTAGCCTTTTCAATTTGTTGTTTAAAAGACATTTCATCGGTATTTCTATATCTTGAGAATTTAAAATCTGGTGGTGGTAACTCTAATTTATGGTTGTTAAGAAGATTTACCACATGCTTTCCTATAGCAAATCCAAGACTAATTGGAACGGCATTTCCAATTTGCCTGTATTTATCTTTTAACGTTCCAAATAGTTTCCAATTATCAGGAAACTCCTGTATTTTCATATACTCCTGTATACTGATTGGGCGATCCTTATCCGGATGGCACAAATCAGTAGCCGGCATAGTTGGATCTGTAACTAAAGTTGGCGCAGGCCTATTCCAATCAAGTCTTCGATAAAATCCAACTTTTCCACCACCTGCATCATATGCTCCACCAAGAGCTTCTTTTTGAATTTCTTTCGGTAGAAACTTCCAATTTTGTCCTGATTTTAACATTCGATAATATTTCAATCTTTTTTCAGGAAAAATTGCAGAATCCTGTTCGTTTTCATCCAAATCTCCTATTACTTCTTTAAGAACTTTCCATTTTGGTAAATTGAATTTTCCAAATTCATCATTAGTTGGATTTAGATAAGGAACTTTCACTCCATTTCTAGAACAAAATATAACAATTCGTTCTCGTATTTGCGGAGCTCCATAATTAGCCGCATTATATAAGTTAAATGAAACTGTATAACCACCTTGCTCAAGTTTATGAATAATGTAAGCTAAGGCGCCTCCTTTCTTTTCTTCTGGAGTCTTAGGAGGAAAACCATAAGTTTGTTCTGTATCTTCACTTTCATACGGAGCAGATAGAAGCCCTCTTACGTTTTCAATTACTGCATATTTGGGTCTCAATTCAAGAATACGATCAATGAAAGTTAAAAAAACGTTTCCCCTTTCATCATCAAAGCCTTTTCTTTGACCAGCGGTCGAAAATGCTTGACATGGAGGGCCGCCAATTACCAAATCAATTTCCTTATCTCCTGGTATATTGGCAAATTTTCTAATTTCTTGCGCATTATATTTATTAATATCGCCAATTAGCCCAATATTTGGTTTATTAAGTAAAATAGTTTTTCTAGTATTTGGTTCTATTTCTGATGCTAGAATTGGATGAATTCCTGCTTTCTCAAGGCCACAATCTAAACCAAGAGCGCCCGAAAAGAAACTTAAGGCTACAATTTTTGGAATTTTGTCGGATTTTCTTATTTGATCAGGAATATCTTTTTTTAATTCAAACATAAGATTTTTTTCTTCCAAAACAGAAGAATTTATCACCCATGTTTTTCCAATTTGTTCTGCAGGAAGTCTGCCCTGTCTAATAAGACTACGTACATATTGGACAGAACAATTGAGTATACTAGCCATATTATCGACAGATAACGTTTTGTATATTTTTTTCATTTTTTGTATAGGTCTATAATTTACTTTCGTTAACGAAATAATATCATAGACCTCATAATTTATTCAATACTAAATTACATACTCATAAGTTATTCTATGTCATTAAAAAAACACTTGAGAAAATCTCTACAAATAAATTTCTGCTGTACTCTAATATTTATATTGAGGATTCTTTTTTAATCCATACTTCTAATTAAAAACAGATGAAAAATTCAACATTTTAAGGTTACGTAAGTCTCTATCAGTATTATCAAAT
>CACYBT010000346.1 GCA_902772715.1 uncultured Succinivibrio sp. | reverse complement strand
GCCAAGTTTTACGGCTTTTAGAATAGCTTTTTTTACAGTGTTGGGAATATCGTGATATTTCAAATCCAAAAAAATCTCAAATCCCCTGTCGGTAAGTTTTTCCACAAGTGCAGGACCGAAGGCGGTAAACATCTCTTTACCAATCTTAAGACGGCATAAACTAGGAGATACTTTCTTAACAAAATCAAGACAAGCAGCCTCATTATCATAATCTAAGGCAACAATCACTCGGTTCTCTGCCATACTAATCTCCGTCAATTCCGATTTTAGGTTTAAGACTCTCCCACTTGCGACAGGATGGACACATCCAGAACATAAACCGTGACTCAAAACCGCAGTTAGGACAGGTATAAATATTTACCGTAGCCAAATGTGCATCAATCATACTTTTAAGTTTCATAAGTGACTCGGCAGAGGTAGGATCTTCTTTAGCGCACAGTTCCAAAAGCAACGAATACAGGCGCAAATTAGCCTTAATCTTGGTGAAAGAATACAGAAGAGCCTCAGCATCCTTTATACCTGAATCCTCAGCCACAAGTCTAACCAACTCACACATGGCACTAACGGAATTGGTACGATGCACAAGATCTTCTAAGGCATAACGATATTTAGGATCGACACTGTTGGGAAAACATTTTTTTATTCTATCAAGGCATAAAATACCATAGGACGGTTCAATGGAAGAAACTTCCTTAACTAAAGAATGTGCCTCAGCAAACTTCCCCATACTGATATAGATATCAGCCAATTCAAGACGAGCACGTACCCCGTTTTTATGAACATCTATAGCCTTTTTTAAAATAGATACTGCTCCACTTTGATTATTATCCAAAATCATCTTTTTGGAAAGTTCGCAATAATACTGGGCTAGATGCTTGGTATAAGGTGCAAGCACTTCTTTATAGGATTCAAAAACAGAAATCGCCTTATGAAAATCTTGCTCTTTTTCATAAACAGTTAAAAGAAGATAAGCAGCTTCTTTCTGCTGACGAGGAATATCAACAATAGAAAGTAGTATAGATTCTGCTCTATCTAGCAGGCCGGCACTGATAAAATCACGGCTCAATTCCAGTAAAGCCAACTCTCGATCAGATTCAAGCAGAGTCTCATCCTGTGACATTTTCTCATGCAAAGCAATGGCTTTATCTACTTCACCTCGTTTACGAAAGAAATTGCCTAAGGCTAAAGAAGACTCATATGTAGGATCTTTAGAATTTAAAAAGGCAATGAATTTATCAACCGCCTTTTCCTGTTTATTGTTTAAGAGATAATCAAACCCCTTAAGATAGGTAGAATTCTGCTCATGCTTAGTATTCTGCTGCTTCTGTCGCGAAGCATTATGGCCCATATAATAACCATAAAAGGCCGCAACAGGCAGAAGTAAAAACAAAAGTTCAAACATTATTCATTCTTAAGATTTGGAACCGCTGGCATCTGATTTTTCTGTTCGTCTTGATGCTTTATAACTTCCTTTTTAGACTTCTTTAACTGTGAGGATAAAATCTTGTTTTTCACATAAAGTTTCAAGGCTAAAAAAGACATAGAGTATAAACCTAGTGCAAAACCGAATAGCACCCCAATAATCAGAATAGTGGCAATGGAAACTTCCTTTTTGACAAACAGGAAATCAAAAAACACCCGTCCATCATTAGCACTGCCCACCATTAGGCCAAAAAGTGCAAGCAGGAAAAAGATAAACAAATAAATCCAAAATTTAATCATAGGTTCACCACTAAACCAATCGACACCAATTACAATTTGACATCCTCCTTTTGCTGAAGCAAGAGGATTCCTACTGTAGAGGCTATCCTACTGTAGAGGCTAATTGCTAATTCCTCTTCGGAGGGTTGGAGCTGCTGACCTCTTATGAGATTCACTCAGTCATAGTCTTTTTAGAGACTACAGCCACTCTAGTTCAAGACTAGACTCACTCCCAAGCTGGGCAAGTCCTGTCCTTGTGGATTTTATTATAGATGATGAGTTGCAGAAATACAACGGCAATACCTAATCAACTTTGCGCCTTGTATACCTAAAAAACGGAGTTTTACGGCGTCTGTTGATAAAACTACGTATTAACGTTATTAACTCTTTCGCGTAAATCCACACCAGGCTTAAAATGAACCACACGACGACGGTTTAGATTCACCTGAGCACCAGTTTTAGGATTATGCGCAATACGTGGTTCATGAATGCGAATTTCAAAACTGCCAAAACCACGGATTTCAATACGTTCTCCCTGCGCTAAATGCTCAATCATAACTTCAAAGATTTCACGTACCGCATTATCAATAGTATCAGGATCAGTATCTGCAAATTTTCTTGAGAGCTCTGTAATAAGTTCTGCACGAGTCATATTCATTACCTCTAAAAAATCAATATATCTCTATGATAGCAAACAAAGAATTATACATTTATGATATAAAAGAGAAAATTGCCAAAAATGAGAAATTTTTATCAGTTTTTTGATGTACAGCTTATTTTAAATCAGAAAAATGCCAAGATTTTAGGGAAAAGAAAATGAAGAAAATCAATAAATTGAAGAAAAACAGAAAAGATAAATTATAAATAGAGGTGTTATCACCTCTATTTAACAGTAGATAGACTACTCTTTATTATTGTTAGCAGCGGCAAAAGCAGCAGCCATAGCAGTAGTAGTAGGTTCAGTAGCCTGATTGTTGACTGACTCTAGAGCCTCTTTCTCTTCTTTCTCGTCCTTAGCACGGACAGACAGAGAAATCTGACGAGTCTTTCTATCAACACTGATGAACTTGGCCTCAATAGTATCACCCTCTTTAACTACAGTCGTAGCATCATCTACACGTTCACGTGAAAGATCAGATGCTTTAATGTAGCCCTGAATACCTTCAGCCAACTCAACAGTTACGCCACGCTGATCTACAGCAACAACCTTACCGGAAACAATGCTGCCCTTCTTGTGAGTAGAAGTATAATCAGCAAACGGATCTTCAGAAATCTGTTTTAATCCTAAAGAAATACGCTCGCGATCAGGATCTACCTGTAACACAATAGCAGTGATTTCATCACCTTTCTTGAAGTTACGTACAGCCTCTTCACCTGACTGCTGCCAAGAGATGTCAGACAAGTGGACAAGACCGTCAATACCACCTTCAAGACCAATGAAGATACCAAAATCAGTTATAGATTTAATCTTACCGGTAACTTTATCACCCTTTGAGTGAGACTCAGCAAATTCAATCCATGGATTTGGTTTACACTGTTTTAAGCCTAAAGAAATACGGCGTTTCTCTTCATCAAGATCAAGAACTTTAACCTGTACCTTATCACCCACAGAAACAATTTTAGATGGATGAGTGTTTTTATTAGTCCAATCCATTTCAGAAACATGAACAAGACCTTCAACGCCATCAGCAATCTCAACAAAACAGCCATAATCAGTAAGATTGGTAACCTTACCTTCAATCATGGAATCAACTGGGAAGCGAGATGCAATATTTGCCCATGGATCTTCACCCAACTGCTTTAAGCCTAAGGATACACGGGAACGGTCACGTTCAAATCTTAGAACTTTAACCGTAACTTCTTCACCAACCTGAACAATTTCAGATGGGTGTTTTACTCTCTTCCATGCCATATCGGTGATATGAAGCAGACCGTCAACGCCACCCAAATCGACAAAGGCACCGTAGTCAGTCAGATTCTTAACCACACCTGTAACCACCTGGCCTTCAGCAAGGTTGGCCAGAACATTTTCACGATCAGCACTATTCTCCGTCTCAATTACGGCACGACGTGAAACCACGACATTGTTACGTTTCTGATCAAGTTTAATAACTTTAAACTGCTGCTCTTTACCTTCGATGTGCGTAGTATCGCGTACAGGACGGACATCAACAAGTGAACCAGGAAGGAAGGCACGAATGCCACCTAGCTGTACAGTGAAGCCACCCTTGACCTTGCCATCAATTAAGCCGACAACAGTTTCGTTATTGTTATATGCGTCTTCGAGCTGTTTCCAAGCCTCGTTACGCTTAGCCTTTTCGCGAGAAACCTGAGTTTCACCGTCACCAGACTCTACAGACTCCAAGGCAACATCTACATAATCACCAACAGCGACTTCAAGCTCGCCCTGAGCATTGTAGAATTGCTCCTGTGGGATAGCAGATTCAGACTTAAGGCCTGCATCTACGATTACAAAGCCATTGCTGATAGCAACAACTTTAGCTTTGATCATTGAACCTGGACGGGTTTCAACATTCTTTAAAGATTCTTCGAAAAGTTCTGCAAAAGATTCCATTAAGGTTTACCAATTAAGCCCCAAAGCTTCATGCTTTTAGGGAGTAGTTAAAAAAGCGTTATCATCCTGACAACACCGAAAAAATTATACACTAAGAGAGGTTTTCTCCTGAATATAGGATAAAGACTTCTCAAAAACCTCAGCAATTGTAAGCTCTGAAGTATCAAGTACCAATGCATCGTTTGCCGGTACTAAAGGAGCCACAGGACGATTGCGGTCACGTTTATCACGTTCCTCAATCTCCTTTAAAATCTTATCAAAATCTGGCTTCAATCCTTTATGCTCAAGCTGCAGAAAACGCCTTTTTGCTCTAACCTCACAAGAGGCATCCAAAAAAATTTTGCAGTCAGCCTTAGGAAAAACCACAGTTCCCATATCACGACCATCAGCAATCAGACCATTTCCTTTGGCAAAATCACGCTGTCTTTGCAGTAAAGCCTCACGTACTCTTGGGTAGGCAGCAACCTTTGAAGCATTGGCGCCAGCCTCCTCTGTACGGATTACAGACGATACATCCTCTCCGCCTAAAAGTACATGCACTCCATCATTTTCCAAGGAAAAAGAAAGATCTAAAAGCCTGGCTTCAGATACCACTGATTCCTCATCAAACAGAGCTAAACCTGCCTTACGCACAGCATAACCCAATACCCGATAAATAGCTCCAGAATCAAGTAAATCAAAATCAAAAGCATCAGCAAGGCGTCGAGTTAATTCTCCCTTACCAACTCCAGCTGGCCCATCCACGGTAATGACAACTGTTTTAGACATAAAAAACTTCCATAACAAATTGAATAAAATATTATACAAAAAAATATTTCTTTTAAAAAGATAAATATAACTATTTTGCTTTTTTTAGTTACAGTTACTGCCATTTTTTTTACACAAACAAAATGAAACTTCTCCTGAATGTCTTTAGTAAGAATCGTGTCAGTCCCCAAGCATTGTCTAGATTTTTATAATTTTCTCAATCCTCAAATTACAGGTGAGGTTAAGGACTTTTTGCGACAGCCTTTAATGGATTTAAAAAAATACTTTTCTTCTAAAACATATAGTTATTTTTTGATTTTTCAAAAAACATGTCAAAAATGGTCCTGTTTTTTCACTCTTAAAATTATTGCTCTCAATTTTCTTTTGTTACTATTGAGATACTATAATGAATGATAAGAAAGAGCTGAATGCAGATGATTTGCTAAAGTATTATCAAATAGATGGCAATCCTTTTGATGATAAAAATAAATCCCTTTAATGACAGGCTGGCCACAAAACGTTTACAGACCAAGGGCGAGAAAGCCCACGGTTTTAACCGTGGGATGATAGCCCCAAAAATGTGTGTATATAATCTTAACAAACATCT
>CACYBT010000345.1 GCA_902772715.1 uncultured Succinivibrio sp. | reverse complement strand
GGCGCAGGGAGACTGGTTTGGCATTGCCATAGCCGCTGCCCTCTGCTCTGTAGTAACCCATGACATAGGAGCGCAGATCACGCTCACGGGTAGTCGCCCCTGCCGCCTTGTTAAAGACAATCTTCTGGGAGGGGACGAGCAGGGTGGTCATGGCATCCACCAAAGTGGATTTGCCCGAGCCGATTTCACCGGTTAAAAGGCAGTTCTCTCCCTCTAAATCTACGCCCCAGATCTGGTGGTGAAAGGTACCAAAATTTAACACCTCAAAATGCTTTAAACGAAAGCCATCCCCGTTCTCATGCAAAAACCCGCCAGGTCGCTGTTCCTTAGGCACAGTCTCATGCTCTTTGATACCATCTGCCATTTATGAAGCCTCCCCGTCACTGTCTTCCTCCTCATCCTCAAGGTGATTAAGATACTCCTTAAGTTTGGCACTTAAATCCGCAATTCTCTGGGCATCAAAATAGGCCTTTAAAATACGCAGCACTTCATAATGCTTCTCGCCTTTGGCCTTTTTATCCTGCAGCGGTCTTAAAAACCCCAAGTCTACAATCTTGTTGACAAGAGTCTCAATCTGACTTTCAAGCCGCACCTCATTGCTTTTTTCTGACACATAGGTCTTGTACATGTCCATGATCTCGCTTAGGCTTAACACCAGTCTGGTGCCGTTCTCCTCCGAGTCAAACTCCACAAGTTTATGTCTTAACAGCAGCAAGAGAAAACTTACATTAAAGGGCAACTGCCGTCTTACCATAAGTTTAGGCGGCAGCGGTCCATCAGAAAGTTCCTCCTCGCTAAGGGAGCGCACATAGGCATAGCCTTCAGGCTCATCAATGACCATTTTCACCCCGAGTTTTAAAAGCAGATCCGCAACCCTGCCATGCTTTTCCAAAAGTTCATTCCAAAGATGCAGATTATTTTCCCGATACACCACACCCCGCAATAGATAGGCGGCAATGATGCCGTAGTCAATCCCGGATCTTGCCCCCGTTTTTAAAGAAGCCTCAGGGTTATCATTTTCATCTTCTAAAGTAATCTCGTGCCTCTCCATACTAAGTCTATAATCCCCTTTACTGCGTGTTAACCTTTAATTTTCAGGCTGCTGATCTCGATCCTTGTCTGACACTCTTGAAAATGACTCAGACTAAACCTCAGCCTAAGACTAAAGCCGCTCTCTTATATAAAGCCGTTTCACTCTGGTTTTACGTCTTAACTTTGGATCATCCATCGCCTGCCACTCAATGACATCTAAAATACTTTCATCAAAAGTTTCGGCAAAATTATCCTCAATGATCTGAAAATAGGAAAGAATTTCGGCCAAGCCCTGCTTTAGCGGATGAGCATCACATAACTCTTTAAAGGAGATGACCTCATGCTTTGAGAGCTGCGAGCGGATATTGTGAATAAGCTCGCTGCGGTCTACCGCGTCGATATCAAAGAGGACATCGGCATTGGTATCATTGCTGCCGACCGAAACCTTAAAAGAATTTAAGGCCGTCTTCTCCTTTACGGTATAAAGCGGTCTTTCAAAGGGCAGAGTGATCTCCGCATACGGCATTTCCATTTCAAAACTTTGAAAAGCATCTAAAAATTGCCGATCCTCAAGAAGGCCCCTGTCGATAACCTGCTTCTCAATATCCCTTATAAGTTCGAGTATTCTGCGGTTTTCAAGATAAACCTTATCGTCAATAAAATGCTTTAACTGCTTGGATAAGGCACCCATGGTATTCTGAATATGTTCATTGCCGTTCACCCAGCCACGATAAATTTTGCGTACATTCTCATCATAGGAAAGTCTTCTCACTGCAGTCAACTCATAGAGTTTATCAATCATGCCCCGCACCTCATCCTGCAGCGAGGGATTTAGAAGCAGTGATGAAAAGGCGGTAACCGACTGCCCCTGTTTGGAGTTTTCAATACCGTCGCTGTTATCTAGAACCTCTGACAACAGTTCTCCCTTAGAGCCGGTCCACTTGGCAATCTTCTGGCGAATGCCCTTATCAAGATCCCGAAGATTATATTCAACCGTCCTAAAATCAGAAAGCAGACCTCTTGCCAGCTGCTCAAACTGCTGAAATCTGTCTAAAACCTCAAGTTCGCTTAACCTTGGGATCTGCCCCTTCTCGGCTCTTTGCAGTTTGTCGGTCAGCTCTTTTATCTCCTCTTTTAGGGAGGCGATAATCTCCTCAGGTCTTGCTATGGTGCCTAAAGTAATCTGTCTTAGAATATCAATTACCGAACGAAAACGTGAGGCCGTACCGACAAACTCGTATTTATGCAGCGAATTTACAAACTCAAGGGCTTTTTGCGAAACTGGGGTAATATCATAAAAAGGCTCATCAGAACCGCTCTGATAGGTTTTACGCAAATAGCGCTTACTCTCCTGCGACCAGTCGTTAAGGTAGGAGGCAGGAGTTCCACTGAAGGTAATACTGCCTTGTGCCGCATTAAAGATAATATTCTCTAAAATCTGGCATAATTCAGACTCTGGCGCCATGGAACGTCCTTTGTGCACAAAGGCCTGCTGCATAAAGGATAAAATTAAAGGAGCATGCTCCGCATTTAAAAGGCGCCAGGTTTTGTTATTCTGCCTTAAGGCATTTAAATCATCATAACTAAAATTCATAGACTCAAAAATTTAAAAAAGGCAAGTTTACCAATACCAAGCAAAGCATAATCATACGACGTAAACACTAGAAGCGTTGCTGTTCACAGTCTTTTAAGAGCATAAGGGCTTTATCATCAATAATTAGAGCCTAAACTCTTCAAAAAGATCCTTAGTTAAGGTTATGGTGTATTCTCC
>CACYBT010000344.1 GCA_902772715.1 uncultured Succinivibrio sp. | reverse complement strand
CAGTGTCTTTAAATAAGAGGTCTTATCGACATAATAAGCACCTCTTTCTATAATCTCGGCAAAATTCTCACTGCCCGTAAGAAACAATAAATCCTTTGGCATATTCAACTCCTTAGATAAGGTTTTATTTATTCTAGCATAGAATATCGTTAGTGAGGATTATTGAGGCTGGAATAGTAACTTGATTTCAAAATCCCACAAAAAATTTCTTGAACCAGTAAATCACGAGCCTGTTTTGAGGCAAATATGGCAGTACTTTTTTTTCCGCCATAAGACTGAAGGGGGCATTTACAGCAGCATGCATTTTAAGGCTTGCTGTTTAACAAATAACCGGTTATTCAAAAATTATGTCGTACTGTGCTGGTATTATCCTCAATTTCATAAAACCTGATTTTGTAATGAAACATGCTCATACTAGGCATAATCTTCTTGATACCCAAAAGCTCAAACTTCTGTCCTAATAGTGGCAGATTATTCCTATACAGATTATCTTCAATGATTGAAGATTCAATATTTTTTTTATCCGCTCCTAGATTAACCATAACATATAGTTCGTCAACAAGTCGTTTATTGAAAAATGAAGCGTTTAAAGTGCTGTCTCCTACTAATAATGATTTTCTTAGTCCAAAATCGGCATACAGACTTTTTAAGGCCGATCTTAAATCACAACCGTCTTCACCGGCAAAAGTATATGAAATTTCTTTATCTTTCAAATAGTCAAGATATTCTTTTGGACAGGTTTTGCTGCCTACAACCACAATAAGGGTGGTATCGTTAAATACATTGCTGTTATAAGAAACAAGTCCCTTAGGATCTAACACTGCAGTACAGGCAGGGCAATGTCTGAAACCTAAAAATGGCACTGCCTCAGTGATGGAATTATTGGCAGATTTTAAAGTTACCGCAGGCCCAACCTTAGAGTTATTTGTAATAAATAACACATCACATTTTAAATTCTGAAGATAAGAATAATAAAAATCTGTCTCCCCTTTTCCTTCTAGCGCATTCTGGAGAATACATCTTTCATCCACTATGCTGCCATCCTGTGTCATTTTCATAAGACAAGCAATATTCTGGTTAGGATGTGATATTTGCATGGCAACCTCAAAATATATGAAAACTTAGTTTTAAAAAGCCTAAAATTCCGACCTTTATTAAATATTATCAATCATCACGTTATTATTCACAACAAAAAACAATATGATTTACAAAGTTTTTTTGTGATTATTGAAAAAAAATTGCAAAAGACTTTAATTTTATTACATTGACCACACTTACTAAGTAGAAAGGTTAAATAGTTAAATAGTTAAAAAGGAGAATAATTATGAACAACAATTCTTTTTTCAATAATCAGAACAGCAAACGTTTAGGTGATACTATTCCTACTATCTTTGATATTATTTCAAGACCATTATCTGATTTTGGAATTTTAAGCAACAATGGCGAGAGCAGTGGAGATAACTTCAAAATTGATGTACGCAATCTTGAGGATCACTACGAAATCAAGGCTGATCTGCCAGGTGTAGCAAAAGAAAATATCAAACTCGACTTTGATGATGGAGTATTAAAAATAAGCGCCGAGCATCACCTGCAGAAGGAAGAGGAACAGGAAGGCTATATCATTAAGGAACGCACTTATGGTTCTTACGAGCGTTCACTGCGATTTGAGGATGTAGATGCTAATGCCATCAGTGCTGCTTTTAACGATGGAGTACTGGAGATAAACGTACCAAAACTTAAGAATGAAGAAAAAAAGACTACTATCACCATTAACTAACAAGGTTTCCTTAAGTACCTGCAACATATGCTAAGTACGGAAGGAACAAAGATCTTAAGGCCATATTATCATATGGCCTTTTGAGTATCAGAGGTACTTGATAAGGTTATGCAGCGTGGCATAACTGAAAACCAGATTATCATGGCTTACATCCTCGTCATAAACATGTACCGCAATCGGAATACTGAAGATGAGTGAGGTATAGGCATAAAAATGCATTGGTACCTTATTTTTTGGAAAGTTCTTGATAGCCTCTGCCTCAAAAAACACATACGATCCGGTTTTGCTTTTCACATGATAATCCATATTGCTTACCGTAAATCCAAGCGGAGCCGTATCCTCACTGACGTTTTTCTCAATTTTCTGAAGATTGGCCTTAAAAGCGGTTATCATGGTTACATATGCCAGTTTTCCCATAAGAAATCTGATAAATGCACCATCAATACCAATCTGTTCAATGGCAATGTGATGCTTAAGAAAATTTGTTTTCCCGGCGAGCAGTAACGCCACTTCATCACAGTGTCCGGCAAAATGCAGTATTTTTACACTGCTGCCGAAGATCTCATCATAAAACTTCACATGCTCATGCGTTAAAGGGACCTCGCAGTAGCCCTTGGGGATAAGAGTGCTGATTTCTCTGTCAAGCACGGTGGTTTTAAACTCATAGGCAAAACCATAGGCATGACCTGTCAAAGATACCGAAAAAAGCAACAGTCCCCAAAAACATCTGCACAGCAAAACCATCAAAATTACCTTTTAATTACCGTATTAAGAAGATTAAAATAGGTTGGAAAGGTTTTATTGATAACCTCAGGATTATTAATCACAATATCCCGATTAAAGGCTACAAGAGACATACACATGGCCATACGATGATCATTATAGGTATCAAAAACAGGTGATTCCTCATTAGTAGAAGAAGCATCAAGCGCTATATAATCGTCGCCGCACTGCACCTTTACTCCCAGTTTGCGCATTTGTGTTGCCATGGCCTCAATTCTGTCGGTTTCCTTGACACGCCACGAGGCAATATTCTTAATCACAATTTCCTCTTTGGTATACAGTGAGAGTGGCACCAAAGTCATAGCCGCATCAGGCATGGCATTCATATCGATTTCAATACCCTTTAAGGTACCGCTTTTAACCGTCACTGCATGCTCAGAATAGGATACTTTGGCTCCCATGGACTTTAGCACTTCAAAAAAACGAAAATCCCCCTGTACCGAATCAAGAGGCAAGCCAAAGAGTTCAAGTTCTCCATTAATGGCAGCCGCAGCAGCAAAATAGGTTGCCGAAGTGGCATCGGATTCGATAAGGTAGACCTCAGGTGAGGCATACCCGCCGCCATCGACAGTAAAAGTGTTGTAGCCATTACGTTTAACCTTGGCTCCAAATTTTTCGATGAGCGAAATGGTCAGGTCAACATAGGGCTTGGAAATCAAATCTCCCTGTACGTTAATTTCAAGTCCGCCACAGATAGGGGCTGCCATCAGCAGTGCGCTAATGAACTGACTTGAGGTTGATCCATCGATCGTCACCTGATGTTTTTTTACTCTACTGCCTCTTATCTGTACCGGAGGAAAACCGTCATTATTAAGGTATTCAATATTGCAGCCCATGGATTTTAAGGCCTCAATCAGGGGACCTATCGGGCGCTCAAACATTCTAGGTTCACCCGTTAGCGTAAAAACACCATCACTTACTGCCAAAGCGGCGCATAAAGGTCGCATGGCAGTACCCGCATTACCAAGATTAAGTGTAAGTTCATT
>CACYBT010000343.1 GCA_902772715.1 uncultured Succinivibrio sp. | reverse complement strand
TTTTTTTCTTTATGGCTACTGAAGATGATTTGTTTACTCCTTTTTAAGTATGTGTTGATGTACACTCGTGAATAGATTTATGTATTTAAAATGCAGAGTGTGCTTGGTTATTAGATCAAAACACGCAAAAGAAAGTAATTTGGATTTCAAGGAGTGAAGGGGCTATCAATTTTATTAAGGAAAAGCCCCTAAAGGCGGGGCTTGGTGCTTTACAAACAATTGGTCACATTCATAAGTCAAATGTTGCAAAGTTATGGGGATACAATTTTTTTGACAAAAGCCTCATGAATAAATCAGCCAGATACCTTGATGTTTACTATGAAGGTTTTCTTTTGTCCAGGTTTGAGTATTTTTTCAAGCCCTTTCTCATGCATGATGTGGCGTCCTTCTGGTAGGGTATTGCCTGGCTCGAGTCCTAGGACATAATCTCTCACTCCCATCATTTTCCATTGAGTAAAATAATCAAGATTTTGGGGATCAAAGCGGATCTCGAGTTTGATGCCTAATTTTGGTTGTGTGATGGCGGCATATCCTTCAACTCCCTCAAAACTATGATAATAACAACGCTCTTCATAGTCTTGAGTAGGTTTTTCCATATGCATCCAGTTTTTTATATCATCTGTAGCATGTTGATTCCTTCCAATGACTTTGGTTGATTTAATGTCAACAATGCTGTCCTCATCAAGTAATGGATAGCCCATATTCATATGATATAGTAGATAGAGCGGCTCATCATGACTGCCAGTGTTTTCTACGGTATCTTCAATGCGCATGCTGTTTTCTTCTGTGGATACGAAAATTCGGCGGGTAAGAGTCATCTGTCTGCCAAAAATAACTTCGTCTCTGATGAAGGCTTCAACAATGAGAGTCCCGTCCTTTTCATAAAAACTGTAATTCTCGCAGGGAGTATTGGCGATAGAACCGTGTAGTCCGTAACTTACCCCATCTATAGTATTTGGAGTTCCGACGTTCTGCAGACCGCAGGTTGAAAGAAATCCGGCAGTGAAGGAATTAAGAAAATTGGCGCCTTCCTTATCATAAAAAGCCGGAGCTACATAGCCACAGGGATTCATATAGGAAAGGTTTATTCCCTTGTAGCGCAGTCGGGGAATATCAGCGCATCTGTCTGGCGATACGCACAGATCTAGTCCCTTGCCGTTATGAATTTCAATAAGTCTGAGGCCTTTACCTTTGCCTCTTGTTAATTGGTGTTCTTCCATGCCGAATAACTGCGATGGATGCCCTATATACTGATTCATTTTTACCTCTTTATGTTTGTTTGATGATTTTGGTTTAGTCGTTTTCTTTGGAACTGTAGGCGGCCCAGGACTCAATTGGTCGTACATGTTCAGGTATCTCATTGGCAAGATAAGGTAGAGAGGCCCCGATGGCCACAGCGTGATGGAGAACCGTTGCCTTGGTTACAAAGTTCTCGGTATAGGTGAAGGTACTGCGCTTGATGATGGATTTTTCTATGAATTCCACATCCTCAGGCTGAAGCCACATGGCAAGATCACCACCTAAAATGATTTTACGCTCCAAAAGCAGCCACACTGTATAGAGTCCAAAAGAGAGAGTGGAGAGAAAGTCTTTCCAGCGTTTCTTGTGTTCTTTTGACTGACTTAGGCGCATTTTATTGAAGAAATCAGTGACAGTCTCACCTTCTAACAGTGCTTCCATGGAACAGTAGGTGTCAAGACATCCCCTTTTGCCACAGTAACATAGTTTTCCGTGTTTACTGATGGTTAGATGATCCCATGACCCTGCATAGCCGTTGCAGCCATGTTCAATACAGCGGCTTTTGATTAGGGAACCACCCATATGCTCACTTAGGGCAATATAGACGGCATTGGAGATATTTCTGTTGTGCCAGATTTCGGATAGAGCGGCGGTTTTGACATCATGACACAGACGCACTGGCATGGATAAACCCTTGCTGATTATCTTGAGATCCATTTTGGTGGCAGGAACAATTTTAGAGAAGATGACGGTATTTCCCTCTTTGTTGACTACACCCTGAAAGGCGATGCCAATACCTAAGATATTCTGCTTAGGATAGCCGCATTTGTCGATAAAATCGTGAAGATATGCGTTCAGTTTGGAAAAATAGGCGGTAGTGTCCTCGTATTCTACACCGATATTGCGTAAATTGACGATTTCTCCTTTTAAGTCACATAGGCAGATTTTTATGTATGATTTACGCAATTCCACACCGATGGCAAGACGTGAGCGGTGCTGTAATCTGTAGGAAACTGCAGGCCGACCTCCAGATGAATCTAAAAGTTCTCCTGCACCAATGTAGCCTTCGGCCTCAAGATCCTTCATGTGCCCATTAACAGTAGGAAGTGAATAGCCGGTTAGCTCAACTATCTGTGGTTTAGAGAGTGCTTCATATTCAAAAAACAGACCAAGGATCCTTTCTTTGTTCTGTTTTTTGGGGTCAATTAAAAAATCATTCACAATATTACCTTTCAATTTTTTCAATATATAAAACGGTAACAGTTTTTAATGGATAGTTAACAGTCAAATCGCAACAAATGCCTTATATGTTCCATGTTAGTGATTGCATTCTTCACTTTCAAGTATGTTTTGTTGTTTTTGAACAATAAGATATAAAGTCAGTATTGCTTTTATAGCTTAGTTTAAGTTTTTACAAAATAGCAGAGAAATTTTGAAATTTCGCTTTTTTCTGCGGTTGAATTTTATTTTTTTTGAGTTATATCACATTACTTATATAAAGTCGTATAATATAAGTTGATTTATTAAAGTTGCTTTCATAAAGTATATATAGAACAGAAATTGCCAGGTCAATTTTTGAATAAAAAAAATTAGGTAAATACATAAGGAGTTTTTTATGAATCTTTTGGAGAAATTCAAATTAAGCGGCAAAACTGCGTTTGTTACCGGCGGAGCCAGAGGAATCGGTAGAGCAGTGGGGGAAGGCTTTGCTCAGGCAGGAGCCAACATTGTTATTGCAGATCTTGATGAGGCTGAATCCGTAAAAACCGCTGAATTTATTCAAAAAGAATACGGTGTTAAAACACTAGTATGTAAAACTGATGTTACAAGTCCTGAAAGTGTCAAGGCTCTGATTGCCGCAATAGACAAGGAATTTGGACGATTGGATGTGGCTTTTTGTAATGCAGGCATTTGCATCAATGCTCCTGCTTCAAAAATGACCTATGAGCAGTGGAGCAAGGTTATTAATATCAATCTTACTGGTGTTTTCTTGACTGCTCAGGCCGCTGGCAACTATATGATTGAGAAAGGCATCAAGGGTTCCATCATCAATACTGCCTCTATGTCTGCCCATATTGTCAACGTGCCTCAGCCACAGTGTGCATATAATGCCTCCAAAGCAGGTGTTATTCAGTTAACCAAATCATTGGCTATTGAATGGGCTGAACATGGTGTTCGCGTCAATTGCATCAGTCCAGGCTATATTGGCACCGAACTTGTCAAGAACAATGAAACTCTGATTCCTCTCATCAAAACTTGGAATGAAATGGCTCCGATGCATCGCCTGGGAGAGCCTGAGGAACTCCAGACTGTTACCCTGTATCTTGCTTCTGAGGCCAGTTCTTTTACCACAGGCTCTGATGTCATCGTTGACGGTGCATTTACCTGTTTTTAAAACACAAAGGGATCTTTTGATCCATAAATATAATCAAACAACGGAGATTTTAACATGAAGAAAAAACTATTAACCGCAATCTTTTGTGCAGCTACCTTATTTGCAACACCATCTTTTGCCGCAGATACTAGTACTATTACCGGCATACAGGCCAACCCTGCTTTCTATGCCAAGGCTGATTTCTCAGTATTAAAAGGCAAGAAAATCGGTATTACACTACAGTCACTGCGTAACGCCTACTGGGCTGGCGTGATGTCTGCACTTGAAGATGTATTAAAAGAGCAGGGAGCAAATTTCACTATCGTTGACTGCGATGACAAATCTGCAAAACAGGTAGCTCAGATTGAAAATTTCATTTCCTCAGGCTGTGATTTCATTATGGTGCATCCATCTGATGCCGCTGCTATTGAAGATGTTTGTGCTGAGGCCAGAAAAGCCGGTGTGAAAGTAATGTGCTGGGATGATCCTATGACCAATACAGATGGCAACTGGATTTTAAACAACACTGATCTGGGTATGGCAATCGGAGAACTGTGCGGCAAGTTTATCAATGAACACTATTCAGAAAACAACAAGGCCAAAGTTACTGTTTTGGGATTTCCTCAGACCAAGATTCTACTTGAGCGTGAGGAAGGTATCCGTGCCGGCATGAAGAAGACCGCTGACGGAAAATACGAAATCGTAGCCAGTCAGGCTGCATTAAGACCTAATGAGGCTCAGACAGCCATTGAGACGATTTTACAGCGCCATCCAGACTGCAAGGTGGTAACTGGTATCGGTGCCGGTCCAATGATTGGTGCTGATGAAGCCTTAAACATTGCAACAGGCGGAAAGATCCCTGAGGATATGGGTGTTTTCACTACTGATGTTACCAAGCAACAGTTACAGCACTTAGCTGATCCAGCCTATCCTGCCAAGGGAATCATTGGCTTTGAGGGGTCAGATGTCGACACTGCAACTGCCTGTGCTAGTATGTTTGCTTTAATTTTAAGTGGCAAATTACCTGATCATAATGTTATTCGTGGTGTGGCTCCTATCACCGTAGATAATGTTGAGAAGATTAAAGCCGGTATGAAATAGTACCTGACGCCATAAGAGCCGCCTCTTTTGAGGCGGTATACAAACAGTAGGAGTATGGATATGAGTGAAGAAAATTATGTTCTAG
>CACYBT010000342.1 GCA_902772715.1 uncultured Succinivibrio sp. | reverse complement strand
TAAAAAAATAAAAAAAATAATCAAAAATGGCTGAAATACACAAAATTCACAATTTTAAAAGACAAGTTTTTCTTACATATTGAATGCCATAGCATGAAAAATATTTTTTCTAAAAAATGAAAATTTTGTGGCTTAAGTAAAGTTTTTTAGAGTCATGAGTCATCAAACAATGAACTGTTATGCGGTTTTATTTCACACACTTGTTAAGTTTAGATGTATCTTTTATTTAAGCAAGTAATTTTCAGAGGTTTTTAGAAGTATTTTTTAAATCTGCGATGTTTATTGTTAAAAAGCACATGCAAAAAAATTTTAAAAGGCGGAATTGTCAGGTCTTAGAGTCTAGTCTTGAACAAGAAAAACTGTAGTCTCTATAAATACTGCCACTCTGAGAACCTCATTTGAGGTCAGTTACAGTCAGATCTTAAATCCGCCAAATGGCGCTAAGCAATTAACCTCCGCAGTTGAGAGCCTTTTGATTTGGCAAGAGGTGGAGAACTAGGACCAACTTCGAATAGTATGCCATGGTGTATTCTCGCAATTATTAACTTTATACAACGGCATAAGTAGGATATACTTAGACTATTATGCAAAACGACAATAATAGTAAAACCGATACTTTTTTACATACTAAAAAACCTTTTGTTATCGGTCTTACCGGAGGTATAGCCTGTGGTAAATCTGCAATTGCCTCCCTTTTTTCAAAACTGGAAGTTCCCATCGTGGATGCTGATCTCATAGCACGGGATGTAGTAATGCCGGGTTCACTGTTGCTTTTGAAACTAGAGGAAACATTTGGCAGTGACATTATAAATGAAGACGGCTCATTGAAACGGAAACGTTTGAGAGAAATCGTTTTTGACAATCATAATCCAACTTTTGTTGCGAGGCTGAACGCTATCATGCAACCGGCCATTAAGGCAAAACTAGAAGAGACTGTGTTGTCCTACTCTGTCCCGTATGTTATAGCAGTTATTCCACTTTTGATTGAACAGCATTTAGAACACCTAGTAGATCGAATTTTAGTAGTGGATGTCGATCCCAAACTGCAGTTACAAAGACTAATGCTACGTGACAGTATTGATGAAAAACTGGCGCAATCCATGATAGAGAGCCAGATAAATCGGGAAACCAGAATAGCAAAAGCAGATGACCTTATAGAATCAGATGATTCTCCTTTAGATCAAAAGTATGATGTCGTGGTAAAATTACATAAAACTTATTTGGAATTGGCAAAAAAAATTTAAACCATATTAGAAAAACTGAGAAAGTACATGCTTAACTTTGATTTTCCCCTATCTCCTAGAGTGAGATCATACCTTAAACTGGAAAGACTGTTTAAGGGAGCTGAAAAATGCACCGATTTAAATTCTATCCAGCATGTGATGTTTCTTTTAAGAAATATCGTGGATTATATAGATATCATAGATGGTTCAAGTGCCATTAAAATCGAAATTCTCAAAGATCTTGAAAAAAACGATTCCCAGATGAAGGAATGGCTTGCAGATCCAGAATGTGATGTTGAATATGCCAATTCTCTAAGACAAAAAATAACAGAAGCCAAAAACATACTCGATAAATTTACACGCCAGCGTACGGTTCTAAAAGACGACCCTATCATTGAGCTTATTAAACCACGTTTTCTAACTCCAAACGGAATCAACAGTTTTGACACTCCAATGTTTGATTTCTGGTTCAGTCTTTCCGAAGATGAGAAAAAGGAAAACGTAAAAATATGGTTATATGAAATGGACTGCATCCGTATTCCAGTGTTAACTCTACTTGAGATGTGGCGCATATTTGCCAAACCACAGCAAAGAGTAGCCAAACTTGGTTTTATGCAGGAAAACGCCGATACCTGTGACTTAATAAATATCAAGTATGATAATAAATTTAAGGCCTATCCTGTTGTCAGTGGCTTTCAGTCACGTGTTAACATCCGTTTTTTACCGTTTGACAAGGGAGCTGAGGTGGGAGATATTCCTTTTGAAATTGCCTACATCAGGAGCGATTTAAAATGAGTTTAAAAGATCTGCTGCCAGAAGGCACCTACGAGGAGATTTTGCAAGAAACCAATGGCACCAATAATGTCATTGCCGTTAAAGACAGCGAAGTTACCAAAGTATTGTGCCCTACCTGCCATAAAGAAGTAAATTACGATAAAAGTAACCCCTTCAGGCCTTTCTGCTCAGAAAAATGCCGTACCATTGAACTTGCGGCATGGGCACAGAATAAACGTTTTATTAAAGGCGTAAAACTTGAAGATGACGAAGATGCAGGTGAGCTGCATAATCAGGAATTCATGAGCAGCAATCATACTCAACAGTAACTGTTAAAGAAGATTAGGATTTTATCTTGAACAAAAAACTCAAAAGTGATTTCACCTTTGCCTCTGTAGCCATTGCTGTGAGCATGGTTTTGTTCGGTAGTGCCTATGCTCAGGGAGAGCATGTTGACAGCAGCATTAAAGATGCAAAGACTTCACCTCAAAACCCTGCTACCACAGAAGACTCTCTCTCAAGTACCAGGGAACAGCAGTCTACAGAAAACACCGAAAAAAATTCCAAAAGTTCTAGTGAAGATGTGTCATCTAAATACAATTATGGTTTTGAGAATAAAAAGAAGCAGTCTCCCACATCTTTTGACGACAGCAATTCTGCAGTCAGAACCACCATACTAAAAGGCAAGGACGTCAGACGAGACAAACAGGTAGAAAATGTAACCACCAAGATTATGGAAACCATGTCCTACCCTGTTACACTTGACTATCTTGACAACCAGCACTTTGCCGATAGTGCCACCTTTCCTTCAAGACTTATCCAGAAAATCAACAATATGCCTTCGACGGCTGCTCCTAGGTCTCCTATCAGCGGCAATGCGGTTTCCTGTTTTTATGGCGTACCGCCATACAAAACCCCAGAGAAATTTGACGTCAATACCACACCTATAAGGGTTACCGCTGACAGCGTCAGTGGAAAAACCGATGCGGATGATAAAAAACAATTAGTGTACGAAGGCAAGGTACACATCACTCAGGGTGACAAGACTATTGACTCGGATAAAGCCACCTATTCAGAAAGGGATAAGACTTTAACCGCTGAAGGTAATGCCGTTTTGTCTTCAGGAGATACTACTGCCCGCTCTCAGGATCCTGTGATCTACAGTATGGAAACCAAAAAAACCAACCTTACCAATGCCGTCTATCAGATGAATGGTTCGGTACTAAACGGTGAGGCCAAGGCTGTGGAACATGACGGCAAGAAAAAATCACGCACCTATACAAAAGCCACTATTTCAGGCTGTCCTGCTGACAGAAGATTGTGGCATTTATACTCGTCTGAAGTCAGCATGCAGGAAGGTGATTACTTTGGCTCTGCCTGGAATGATGTCCTGTTTATCGGCAAGGTGCCTGTATTCTACCTGCCATATATCAATTTTCCTATAACCCACCAGCGCCGCACTGGTCTTTTGCGTCCAGGCTTAGTCTACAAAGGAGGCTCCGGTTTTGGTTTTGAACAGCCTTTGTACCTCAACATTGCCCCTAATTATGATGCTACGGTAACGTTCGGCAAAGATCCATCCCACGGACGCAGATATGATCTCCTGTTCCGTTTTATGCCTTTTAAAAACTTTTCTGGCGAAATTAAGGGAACCTATCTTCCTGATGATCCTAAATTTACCAGAACCTTTTCAACCTCAAGCGGAACCTACAGCACAGATACCGAATCATCAGACCGCAAACGCTGGTTTTTAGGCATCAACAGCAACCTTACATTCCTCAATAACGATTTGGTCTTCAAACTGAATTATTCCAAGGTGCGAGAGGGGGATTATACCTATCTTACTGATATCAGTCAGAAAAACGTGGCTGTCACCGATTCTAGCCTGGTGCAGTCCTTATCTGCATCGTATCGTCGTGATAAATATGACACCTCTATTGAACTGCGTAAATACCAGAATATGTACTCGACCACAAACTACAGTACCTATAAGCCATTTGCGCTGTTGCCTCAGATAAAATTCAATGCCTATGACGCCTTTGGTAAATTCAGAGTAAATTTTAAGGCCGAGGCGACTCGCTTTGTCATTGAAAAATACCGCAGTGACAATTCTAGTGTTAACATGACGCGTCTGCATCTTGAGCCTTCGATTAAATACACCGCCTATGATGCCTACGGTGTTACTGCCGATTTTGGACTTACCGGCTTTTTTACTCATTACAATCAGTCAGATCTTAAAGATTTGTCTTCAGCATATCTTAGCCGACTGAATGTAAGCCGTATTGAGACCTCCAAAAATCGCGCCCTATACCTTTTTGAAGGAAGGCTGCGCAGTGTTTTTGAACGAAAAGTCCTTGATATGAACCACACTCAGACGCTTGAGCCTGAAATCAAATACATGTATCTTCCTTATAAGGATCAGAGCATGATTCCGCTATACGATACCACCTACCGCTATGACGACTACTATACCATCTTCTCTCCAAGAAGATATGCAGGTATCGATCGTATAGCCAATCTCAACACCTTAGCGGTCGGCTTAACCTCAAGACTGCTTGATAGTCACGACAGGGAAATAATACGTTTCTCCATCGCCAAGGCCATTAATTTTGAGAAGAACAAGGTAGGCATGAATATCAATGGGGTACCATCCTCACTTATCACGACCTCCTACCGTTCACCGATTGAAGCCACATTTGATGCCGCATTTGGCAACTATTACTATCGTGCCCAGGCCCAGTATAATTCTGAGATAGAAAAAATCAGTGTCTTTAATACCGGCATCAACTACGCCAATCACAATGGCTTAAGATTTGGCTTATCATACCGTTTTTACAGAAATGGCAACTATCTGCGCGATAATTCCTCAAAAACGACGAATCTTTCACAGCTTGGAATAACCGCTTCCATTCCTCTCAATCACAACTGGAAAATCTATGGTGCCGCCTATCGTGACATTAAGCAGAACTACAATATTGATTCTAAAATCGGCATCAAATATGACGACTGCTGCTACTCGGTGGCTTTCATCTATGAAAACTATACAAAGTATGACTACGCCACAAGACAGCATGAAAATGACAGACTCTTTGGACTTTATGTGGAATTTAAGGGAATGTATGAGATAATTCCAACCAATATAACTGATCCGCACGGAACCTCTACGCACTATTTGCCAGACCTAGTTCCTAACAATTTAAACCGTTAAATAAAAGGTGATTTTGATGGGCAGAACTTGTAATCTATTGAAAAAATCAAGACTATTAACCGCTTCACTAGTTGGTATCAGCCTTCTCTCTAGTGTCTATGCCGGCGAGGTAAAACTCGATGGTACAGCCGCAGTTGTCAACTCAGGAATTATTCTTGAAAGTGAACTTAATGCCGCAACTGCACAGGTGCAGGCAGGATATCGCTCAAGTGGAGCCTCAATTGACGACATTACCGCAAGACGGCTGGCCCTCTCTGAGCTCATAACCCGTACACTCATTTTGCAGTTGGCCAAAAATCAGGGACACGATCTCAACGACATGCAGATTGACAGCAGTCTCAAACAGATTGCCATGCGCAACAATACCACTGTGGATAAGGTTTTGCAGCGTTACGGTCTGGCAAACGGTGTAGCCTATGCCCGTGAAAAATTTAAAGAGGACTATCTTATCAATCAGGTACGTCGTGCCACCGTACGTAACCTCATCCATATTTCCGAGGCTGAGGTGGAAACTTTGGCAAAATCTCTGCAGAAAAGAGGCGCCATAGAACCTAGCTATCATTTGGCTCAGGTTATTGTTCCGCTGTCTTCTAGTCCTAATGAGGCGGAATATCGGCGTGCCAAGGCCAATGCTGATGCGGCTATCGCTGCCATCCGCAAAGGAGGCAACATTGAAGAAATAGCAGCAAAATACAGTAATGCAGGAGATCGTACAGATCTTGGATATGTGCCGGAAACATCAGTGCCACTGCCATTTTTACCTGCTATTGTTGCCGCCAAAAAGGGGGACGTCGTCGGCCCCTTCCGTTCGGCTATCGGCTTTCATATCTTTAAGGTATATGACATCAGCACCAGTGCTATTGCACCGGTAACGACCTATAAGGCCTCACATATCCTAATCAAGACCTCCATTGTTTTCTCGGATGAGGCTGCCGTTGCCAAACTCAACAGCATTTTAAATGACATTAACAGCGGTGCCACCACCTTTGCTAAGGCTGCTAGGGAATTTTCCGAAGATACAAACAGTGCCAAAGATGGAGGCAATATGGGATATGTCTCCTTGGATATTCTCGATCCTGAATTTGCTCAGGAATTAAGTGTCATGAAACCTGGCACCATCAGCGGTCCCGTGAAGTCTTCCTTTGGCTGGCATCTAATTTATCTTGCCGACAAAAAGACCGACAACGATTCTCTTGACGTATACAAACAGCGCGCTCGCGGCATTATTCTTGAAAGAGACTACGCCGAGGCTCTCAAGAACTGGGAACGTAGTATACGTGAAAGTGCCTATATTCACATCAACGACAGCGCTCTGCGTGAAGCCTATCTTAAAGCTAAAGCTGCCGAAGACTCCGGCATCAATACTGCAAAATAATATCTTGCTGCGGCCTTGAACAACATGGCCGCACCTCTTAAGACTTTTCAAAAGGCAGGCCTTAGGATATGCCATAATCGGGTTTAGGCTAACTGCCGATTTCATATCTTACTGACAACTTTAAATTTAACACTGACTTTAGAACAAAGGACAATATATGGCTCTACCACCCCTTCATCTCAAAGCCAAAAAACGTTTCGGACAGAACTTCCTTGTGGATGATTACATCATTGAGCAGATAGTAAACGCTATCAATCCTAAAAAAGGCGAAGCGCTTTTAGAAATCGGTCCAGGTCATGCCGCACTGACAAGACCCGTATTAGAAAGAGCAGAAAAACTAACAGCCATTGAATTAGACCGAGATCTTGCCGAAATACTGAGACATGATCCGTTCTTAAAGGGACTAAATCTGATTGAAGATGATGCTCTTAAGGTCAACTACGAAACCTTAGAGGGAGCTGGTAGACTGCGGGTTTTTGGCAATCTGCCCTACAATATTACCTCCCCGATCATTTTTCATCTGCTCAGTCAAAAAGGCATCCTCGATATGCACTTTATGCTGCAAAAAGAAGTGGTGGAACGGTTAAGCGCCGGGCCTAACAGTAAAGATTACGGTCGGCTTACCGTTATGACACAGTATCAGGCTCAGGTTATTCCGATGCTCGAGGTTCCGCCTCGCGCCTTCCGTCCGATGCCTAAAGTGTATTCTGCAGTCGTAAGACTCAAGCCTATGCCGTTATCAGAGGAAGAACGCGCACTCATCCCGATGTTAAATACATTGACTACCGCGGCTTTTTGCGCACGTCGCAAAACTATCCGCAACTCGCTTGGCAAATTTCTGAATAATGAGGAATTTACCGGCTTAGGTATTGATGCCACCCTCCGTGCTGAAAATTTAAGTGTAGACCAGTACAAAGATATAGCAATCTATCTCAAACAGCGTGATAAGGTTTAAGTTACAAAATTGTTCTAAACCTGCAGGAACTTAATATAATCAAGGAAGAGAAAATGATAAATTCACCGATTTATGAAATATTGAAGCGAAACGAATCACGATTTAACGGCAGAACGGTGATTGTTGCAGGACAGATTGAGGATGCCAGTCTCTATACCCTTTTTACCAATGCCCAGCACGCCTATTTCATCTGCGATAATCTTGTGACCTACAAACAGATGCTGGCAAGTCTTGGCCACTCCTTTGATGGTACCTTTCCTCAGCACACAGACCATAACAACTTAACACTTATTTTTGGCTCTACCGCCTATGCTCTTACGGTCATCTCAGAATGTGATACCCTGCTGTTGCTGCTCTCAAAAAACAAAGTGCTTTCAGAAAAACTGCTACATACCCTTAACGCGCGGCTTAAGGAGAAAAGCCTGCTCTATACGTGCGGGCCGAATGATGGGGGCGCAAAAAGTGCTGACACACTGCTTAAGCCTTGGGGGTTTACCAAAAAAATCGACCTTGCCAGAAAATGTACCATGTTTGAGGCCATACTGGAAAATGAATCTGTTATGGTTCCACAAGCACCTAACATCAAGATCAGCATTGCAAATCACGATCTTAGCCTAGATCAGGATCCTGCTGTTTTCTCATACCAAAAACTCGACAAAGGCACCCTGCTGCTGTTGCAGTGCCTTGAAAAAATTGACGTTACCGCCTATGAGAACGTTCTTGATTTAGGCTGCGGCTGCGGCATTATCGGGATCATATTAAAAAAAATGGGGGCCCGTAAGGTAACCTTAAGCGATGTATCAGCAAGTGCCCTTGATCTTAGCAGCAGGAATCTTTTGGAAAACGGCATTCACGATGCTACGCTTAAAGCCTGTGATATGCTGCAGGGACTTGAAAAATTTGATCTCATTGCCGTCAATCCCCCTTTTCATCAGGGTTTTACTCAAACTACCGCTCCTAGTGTCAATATGCTTATGAAAGCGCCGGCTCATCTTAATGCCAAAGGAGCTCTAATCATGGTTTCAAACGTACATTTAGGCTATGAAAAAAACCTTGTGGCCAGGTTTGATAAAGTTGACGTTTTAGCCAGGGAAAACGGATTTATTGTACATTTTGCCACTCTGTCATAAAAGATGACATGCTAAAAGAGTTCTGGGATTTACCTTTACTGTCATCAAGGAAATTATAGAAAATTCACATCAAGATGCCGCTAAAGACAAAGTTTGTCAGTTTTAAAACAGCAGGGCCAAAGTACTATGAGTAGAAAAATTGTTGTGGTCAATGCCGGACAAGAAAAGGCAAGAATACTGATACGATTATCACCGAGGCTTCCAGAGGCGTAGCAAGTACCGGTTTATTTACGGAAAGTTGAGGTTCATCACGGTAATTTTTTCAAGAACAAACACCCAGTTAATGGGGGCAAAAATTTAAACTCTGATCTGCTAAAATCAGTTCAGATAATTTAATCCGATGCTTTTACCCAAATTAGAAGCAGTACCTAAACTCTCCACAATAAGACGCAACTGAGTTCATAATCTTAATATGCCATATACTCTTGGTCTGTTTCTCTGCCTGTTTTTTTATTTGATGCATTCTGTACTTCAAAAAATTATAATGTCTTAAAAATTATATGTCTTAACAATGTTATGGAGTATATTTCATGTCATTACGGGAAGCCTGCGGATTTATCTATCATAAAAGAGTACAGCAGTTTATTATTGGGGTTATTATTTTCAATGCCATATGTCTTGGTATTCTCACCAACAAGGATCTATCCTTGGACACCATCGGCATTCTTGATGCGCTCGACGATATCTGTCTTTATATTTTTGTTATAGAACTCGTCTTAAAACATCTGCATGACGGCTTTAAATTCTGGAAGCAGCCCTGGAATATATTTGATTTCATTATTGTGGCTATTTCCTTTGTTCCAGCCGGCTCCTCGGTCAGTGTCCTCAGAGGCATGCGCATTCTCAGAGTATTAAAGTTGCTCTCTTCCATCCGCTCACTGCAGAAAATTGTCACAGGATTGTTGGTTTCCCTTCCTGGTATAGGATGGCTTACCTTTATGATCCTCATCATTTTTTATCTGTTTGCGGTCATGGGGACAAACTTTTTCGGTGAGGAATTCCCTGAATTTTTTGGCTCTTTAGGTAAATCATCCTATACGCTTTTTCAGATCATGACACTTGAGAGCTGGTCAATGGGAATAGCCCGACCGGTAATAGCCAAATTCAGTTTTGCTTATATTTACTTTGTAGTCTTTATTCTCTTAAGCACTTTTATCATGCTCAATCTTTTTGTAGGTATTATAGTAAGTGCCATGTCCTACAATAGTAGTGATGAGAACACCAGGAAAGATAAGAAAGATGACAACAGCATTGAAGAACAAATTACCCTTTTAGAGAAAAACCTCAAGGAAGGGCAGGAGCTCCTCGGAAAACTTAAGGATTCTGTAAAAAAACAGCACTCCCAAAATGGAGATTAACGTACTCAAAACAGATTTCCCCCTTAATTTAAAAGGGGATCCTACTGCCGGCCATAAGTTTTACTGCAAAAAATGAAATAAGATGCGCATACACACCTCTTCTTAATTTTCATGGTGAGTTAATGGCTGATAATACCTTCAATCGCCTCGGCAAAAATCCGCATATTCTAAACTTTGCATCACAAGTGCTTTATCTTGGTACTGTATCAGATAGTTAGGCAATGAACATATTCCTAAATACCTTGCAAAAGCCTGCTCTTCATTTAAGACTTTTTCTGCATTGCCGTTCTGATAGTTCCTAACAAATGATTCTTTATTGATTGCTGTTTCCTTAACAATTTTCATGATAATGTCAAGGTGAGTAGTCAGATGACACTTTACAACCGTCGCATGAGGCAGCGCAACAAGGAAATTATCCGCCAAATCCAGATTTGATAGCCGTGCGGCTATATATGCAAGACAAAGCGGCTTTGAACTGTGATGATCCGAGTCAAACAAGCAGAAACCATCCATTTTGATGGGAAGTCCGCCAATTGTTTCCAAGTTTTTAAAGATTATGGCCAGTCGATTGCTGCTGGATATTGCCTCTTAGATACTTTTTTAAGTCACAACCTCTGACTTATCCTGCAAAAAAATATTTTTAGTTTGTTGCAGGTATAGGCTCAGTAATCAGCCAGTGCACTTAATCTTATTAGATAGCAACTGAAGGTCTCCATAACCGCAGCTCATCCCATCCAATCCTAAAACTCTTTACATCCAAACATACCACGTAATACTACATCTGATATAATTAAAAAAATGAGTAGTTGAGGAGACAGCCCTATGTCAGAGCGTACCGTTAAATTGCTTAATAATCCTTATGGACAGGCATCTTTTGATTTGTTTCGCAGGGATGAACAGGCTTTTGT
>CACYBT010000341.1 GCA_902772715.1 uncultured Succinivibrio sp. | reverse complement strand
CAAGATTAGGATAAGGAAATTTAGTTGATAGCGTAAGTTTTCACAAAATTGATTTTGTGATATTCCGCCGATCGTGTTGTCGCCATAATAATCCTATGATTTGTGCTTACAATTATCACAGTGGATTGTGATATAGCTTATGTAAGTATGTTTATTAAACACAAGGTGATTTATATGGCAAATTTTAAAGATGGTAAAATATATGATGGTTCCAATCCTGGCAGTGGTAAACAGCTATGAAACGTAAAAAATGGGAAAGTATATAAAGGAATTGGTTCTACTGGCTCTGGCACTAAAATCGGACCAGTTTCTGACTTTACTATTAAAGGGATTGAACGAGCAAAAGACGAACCTATAGTTGCTGTTTATCACTTTCTTATAAATAAAATCTTTTAAACTTTAGACATCTAATTTGTTTTCTCCTTTATTAGAGAAACAAAGGAATGCCATCAAAATTTAAAAATTCATTTAGAACGTGGTTATTTCCACAAAACAACTGATTTGCTCCCCTCTTCTTATACCAATCAAGTCACCACGATCACCTTGTGGATTTGCCAAGTCTTCCCATCAGCTGACAGCTTAGGGTCTTACACCAGATAGATAATGCGCGTGCTGATTACAAAAAACAAGAGGGCCTTTGCCCCCTTTACGCTTTTAGTATTTCTGGTGTGATTAAACTCCGGCTTTCTTCAGGGCGGCACTCACAATCTGCTCAGCCTCCTGACCTATTCTCTTTAAATGATCCTCACCTTTGAAAGACTCCATATAGATCTTATATACGTTCTCGGTACCAGATGGGCGGGCGGCAAACCAGCCATTCTCTGTGACCACCTTAAGACCACCAATTGCAGCACCATTGCCAGGAGCACAGGTCAGTTTGTCAGTAATCTTTTCACCGGCTAATTCACTGGCTTCAACATCGGATGGAGATAGTTTCTTAAGAGCGGCCTTCTGTGCTGTATTAGCAGGAGCATCAACACGATCATAATATGGACGACCATATTTCTTAACCAGTTCCTCATAATGTTCAGAAGGATCTTTGTTGGTTACGGCAAGAATTTCTGCTGAAAGCAGAGATGCAATAATTCCATCCTTATCCGTAGTCCAGACATCACCATTCTTGCGCAGGAAAGAAGCACCGGCAGACTCTTCACAGCCAAAAGCCAGTGATTTATCAAAGAGTCCTGGCACAAACCACTTAAAACCAACAGGAACTTCATAAGCCTTACGACCAAGTCCCTGAGCCACGCGGTTCATAAGATTTGAAGATACTACGGTTTTACCTACCATAGCCTCCTTTGGCCAATTCTCACGATGAGTATAAATATAGTTAATGGCGGCAGATAGATAATGATTTGGATTCATAAGACCACTGTGGCACACAATACCATGACGGTCGTAATCAGGATCATTACCCCAGGCAATATCAAAATCATCCTTCATTTTGATAAGTCCGGCCATGGCATAGGGACTAGAGCAATCCATACGGATCTTGCCGTCACGATCAATACTCATAAAGGAGAAGGTTGGATCAACAGCATAATTTACAACCTTAAGATTCAACTTATAACGGTCGGCAATACGATCCCAGTAGAAAAGTCCGGAACCGCCCAGAGGATCTACTCCCATGCGAATACCTGACTTGGATATGGCTTCAAGGTCAATGATTTCTCCCAATGCATCCACATACTGTGAAAGCATGTCGTATTCTTGCACATTAGGCAGTTTTATTGCCTGGGAATAATCAACACGTTTAACCTCTTTAAGTCCATTCTTAAGAATTTCATTGGCACGATTCTGAACAACAGAAGTGATCTCTGTACCAGCAGGACCACCATCCGTTGGATTATATTTAAATCCGCCGTTAGAGGGTGGATTATGGGAAGGAGTAATCACAATACCATCTGCAAGACCGGAAGTTCTGCCTTTGTTATAATTCAAAATGGCAAAAGAAACCGAAGGAGTAGGTGTATAGCCATGATCGCGCTCAACACGAACCTCCACACCATTTGCCCCCAAAACTTCAACTGCGGTAGCCAGAGCAGCCTCAGACAGAGCATGAGTATCCATACCAATAAAAAGAGGCCCCGTAATTCCCTCTTTCTGACGATACTCAGCGATAGCCTGAGAAATTGCCAGAATGTGAGACTCAGTAAAAGAACCGTTCAGTGATGAACCACGGTGTCCAGACGTACCAAAAGATACCATCTGCTCAGGATCATCTAAATTTGGTTTGTTAAGATAGTAGGAAGCCATCAGACGTGGAATATTCTCAAGATCGGAAAGTTCTGCTTTTTTTCCTGCTTTTTCATGAAGTGCCATGTTAAGTTCCTTTGTATATGTTAAGAAATTGACCTCAGTTTTTTTTTGAACAGGATCTGTTTAGATCTAGCCATAGCACAAAAATAGCACAAACAAAATAAAAAAAATTTGACGTACTTCCTTTCGGATTAAAAAAAAGATTTTTTTTGTGAACCAAAATAAAGAGACTAAAAAATGGTTCGGTAATTAATTCTGTGGGATTGGCGTTCCTAAAGATATCCATAGCACAAACAAGGTCTTTTATAAACAACTAGCAGAAATGGTTTGGGCTTGTACCATCAATTAGCTTTTTGCAACTAATTTACTTATCCCACAAAAATATTTATTGAGCAAAAAACATTGTCAAATAACTACAGATTGAATAGGATTTTTAACTACGACAATATTCATATATTTTTTTGTAAATAGTAGGACATAATTATTAGAATCGCTAATAAATACCACTTCACTTTAAATAAAAGGGCATATATTGAGAGAGAAAAAAGCCCCTCGCAAGGGGCTTTTTATCTAAACTTCATGCTTATTTATTGACACTTTTCTTTAATTCTGCACCTGCGCTAAAAGAAGGGGTCTTGGTAGCCGGGATATTAATAACAGCACCATTCTGTGGATTACGCCCTTCGCGTGCTCTACGCTGGGTTACTTTAAAAGTACCAAAACCAACCAACTGAACACGATCACCTCTGGAAAGGGCATCAGTCACAGTGGCAACAAAAGCCTCAAGTCCACCACGTGCATCAGCAGTAGTCAAACCAGAACGCTTGGCAATCTGTTCGATTAGCTCAGATTTTTTCATATAAAATCCCTCAATATTCCCTCAAAAAAAATATTCTTGTAATAAAAGGCTTCTAAATTTTTAAACGATATACGTAAAAAGAAAGAGACCTACTCACTTTGTTTTTAACGTACATTAAGAATTATAGACGAAATTTAGTAAAAAATTCAGATTATTTCTTTAAAATTATTTAAATATATTTCTGATATTAATTTTTCTCTACAAATATATTTAAAATATTTAACTATTTTTTGTGGATTTTATAACAGACGGTAACATACCTTCAGAAAAGGCTTGTATAAGCGCATCACCTATTTCATGATAAAAATTACCATTATCGTAGGAAAGCATAAGATTCAAAAAATATTGTTTCAGCCTGCAATTATGGCTATGTAAGTTGATAGTTAAACGCTTTTCAAAAATCTGCCGTTCGTGTTCTTCAACCTCACCTTTTCCTATGAGATACCCTTTTTTGAGAAACAGAGCATAGTTTAGACATTGCTCATGTTTGTCTACCGCCAGCTAAGTGGCCACCCCGCGCCAACAAAGTGGCCACTTGGTGGCCACCTCGTTGCCGGCAGAAAAGTGGCCAGCTT
>CACYBT010000340.1 GCA_902772715.1 uncultured Succinivibrio sp. | reverse complement strand
TATATTTATATAGGTTTACTTCAAGTTTGGAGCGGTAAATGGCTGAAGAAACAGGCTTAGAGGACAGAATTCCCCGCAATTTCATTACTGATATTATTGACGATGATCTTAAAAGCGGGAGGCACTCTTGTGTTGCTACAAGATTTCCCCCAGAACCTAATGGTTATCTGCATATTGGACATGCCAAGTCTATTTGCCTTAATTTCGGTTTAGCCCGTGATTATAAAGGTACCTGCAATCTGCGTTATGATGATACCAATCCTGAAAAAGAGGATATGGAGTACATCAATTCCATTGAAAATGATGTGAAGTGGCTGGGTTTTACCTGGACCAAAATCTGTCATTCCTCAGACTATTTTGACAGACTTTATAATTATGCCTTAGAACTTATCGACAAGGGACTTGCGTATGTTGATGAATTGAGTCAGGATGAGATCCGTGAATATCGTGGTACGCTTACCACCCCTGGCAAAGACAGTCCTTATCGTAACCGTAGCGTAAGCGAGAACAAAGAACTCTTCTTGAAAATGAAAAATGGTGAGTTTGAGGAAGGGAAGGCTTGCCTTAGAGCCAAGATAGATATGGCCTCACCTTTTATCTGCATGCGTGATCCGGTAATTTATCGAGTACGCTTTGCTGAACATGCTCTCACCAAGGATAAATGGTGCATTTATCCTATGTATGATTTCACTCACTGTATTTCCGATGCCATTGAGGGAATTACTCACTCCATATGTACTTTAGAGTTTCAGGATAACCGCAGATTATACGACTGGGTGCTTGAGCATATTTCCATAGATACCCGTCCTCATCAGTATGAGATGAGTCGTCTGAATCTTGAGTACTCCATTACTTCAAAGCGCAAGCTGAATCTTCTTGTCAGAGAGGGAATTGTTGACGGTTGGGATGATCCTCGTCTTACCACTATTTCTGGGCTGCGCCGCCGTGGCTATACTCCTGCATCAATCCGTGAGTTCTGTCGTCGTATCGGTGTTACCAAACAGGATAATGTGGTAGAGATGGGTGCCCTGGAGTCCTGTATTCGTGATGATCTGAACCGGCATGCTCCACGTGCGATGGCAGTACTGCATCCACTCAAACTTATCATTGATAATTTTGGAGAGGAGGGAGTAACTACCGATAGTTTTGACGTGCCAAATCATCCTGAAGATGAAAGCAAGGGTACGCGTAAGGTGACGATAAGCCGTGAGATTTACATCGACAGTGCCGATTTTAGAGAAGAAGCCAACAAACAGTACAAGCGTCTTAAATTAAATGCGGAGGTACGTCTTAGAAACTCCTATATCATTAAGGCGGTGTCCTGTGAAAAAGATGAGAACGGCAATGTGATTTTAGTGCATGCTGAGGCAGTGCCTAATTCTATTGGTACCAATGTTGAAGGTCATAAACCCAAAGGAGTTATCCACTGGGTAGATGCCAACAACTGTTTTAAGGCTAAGGTAAACCTGTACGACAATCTCTTCTTGGTTCCAAATCCTGGTGCTGCGGAGGATTTTTTGTCTACGGTAAACCGTGATTCACTCAAAGTAATTGATGATGCCAGGTTAGAAATGAGTCTCAGAAACGCCAGACTAGGGGATAGTTTTCAGTTTGAGCGCGAAGGTTATTTCTGTGTAGATTCCAAACATTATGTAGAGAATGCTCCAGAATTTAATCTGACGGTATTTCTTAGAGAGACCAAAAAGATTTCTGTATAAATAAAAAAACATTGGGAGTTTTTCAATATGTCTGATTTTGAAAATGAAAACGTAGATAGCGAAGATGAGTCTCTGGCTACATCCCAACCGTCAAATGATTATGAAGTTGCTTTTACCTATCATTTTGATGACAATTTGGAGAGAGCTTACGATAAAGCCTATCATTGGGTGAGATCAGGAGTAAGACCGGATACGATCTTTTTAGAGGATCGCGCCATGGGCGTTATCAATTTTCATAAGGAAATGAAAGATCCTTTGCTGATTCAGGCTGGGGTAGAGCGTTATGTGGATTTTCGCTGTTCTCTAACCCTTTCGGATACAGATGTTGATGCTGTGTTTTCAAGTGTCAATTATTACGAACCAGGTGCAGAGCCGACATATATTAATGCTTATGATCCTGAACTGTCCTCTATTAAGGAAGTTCTGAATATGGTTAGCAATAATCTTTTTGCCTATCTGCGTAAACCTCTAGTTTCAAGAGATTAGTATATTTACATGCTTGAGATATGCAAATCAGGAGTATAAATTGTCAAAGCATAAATTGAATAAGATAGCCTTGGGGCTCGCCTGCGTGCTTTTGCCTGTGATAACACTTTCAGGATGTGTTACTGTTAAGGATTATTATCAGCAGTATTTTGGAATGGACAAGAGTACCCGTGAGACTACCGGATACTATGATCACACGGCCTCAGCCGTTCGCAAGAATACGGTTGTGGTTCCGGAAGGACTTGATAATCCTGGTACTAATCCTGAGCTGGTAGTGCCATATGCTTCAGCAAGTGAGTTAAATGGTCCAATCGGTGACGAAATGGACATCAGACCACCTACTGCACCATTCCGTTCTGAAAACGGCCTGCGCTCTGAATGGGTCGAGAATGAGGCCATCGTGTGGTTCAGTCATGACGGTCCTCATGGCATTAGAGTTGAGGATGATGCATGGATGCTTCTTGCAGATGTCTTAAAGCACATGTATGTGGCTGTTGGTAAAATCGCTGAGGGCGAATATATGCTGACGACTATTGCACGTGACTTTACCGAATTTGGCAAGCCTTACGATGCTTCTGATGCCAATCTTGGTCTTAAACGGTATAATCAGATCTACCAGTTGCGTATCGGTAGAAACGATCGTGGAGAGTTGGGTATTGCCACTCGTTTGCTGTCTTCTCATACCTCTCTGTCTATGGGAGCGAGTATGAAAGATCTGCTTGGACAGATTGAACAGGAACGCTTTGCCATGGGCTTTGCCAATCATATTATTCACGAGATTGAGTCGCGTAACAAGGTTGAAAATGCCGATTCTGATTCACTGGTTATTACTCTTGAGACAGATGATAACGACCATCAGGCCATTATGCTTGAGACCTCATTTGAACAGGCCAATTCGCTGGTACAGGGCGTATTTGAGCGCTGCGGTTGGAAGATCACCAAGCACCTTGTTTCAAACTCTATTTATGAGGTCGAGGTTCAGGATAACACTGAAAACTGGACTAATACCAATAATTATAAGTTAATTAATATTCCACTTGGCAAATATAAGATCCGCCTTGGTATTGTGGGACAGAAGACGGCCATCACCTTCTATGATGAAAAGGATAATCCTCTTTCAAAGGAACAGGTTGGCAAGATTTATTCAGGCTTTGCTGAGGCTTTGGCTGATGAGTTCAGATCAGTTAAGAAGGCTGAATCCTTCCAGCAGTATCCAAAGCAGTAAATAATATTCTAATTAAAAGGCATCTTATTATAAGGTGCTTTTTTTTGGCTTAAATTTTTCAGTATTTAGGTCTGGGAGACGATGAGAAAGACTGCATGTGCTTTTGTGTTCTTGGTGTTTTTTGACAAAAGCAATGTTTTTTAGTTAGGGTCGGATCTAAGAAAACTCTTTTTTCTTTTTTTTCCTGACAAAAAATCCCCATGCCTTAAGCATAGGGATCATCTTTTAAAATCTACTAAACACTAGGTATTTGCAGGTGCGTCTGCAACCGGACGTTTACCTAAGGTCAAGAGAGAGATAAGGCAGACCACAGCGACCACGAAACCAATAATGTTGGAGGTGGTAATGTCAAGACCTAAGCCCATATTCTTTTCAAAGCAGATGTAACTTACGGATACTACAGTGATAAAGAAAGCAGGGCAGGAGCAGATCCAGTGGAATTTACCCTTTCTATAGAGGTAGGCGGCGGCAGCCCATAGGCAGATACCGGCCAGAGTCTGGTTGCTGAAACCGAAGTATCTCCAAATGATGTTGAAGTCAACCTGTGAGAGGATAATACCTATAATGAATACAGGAATGGCAATCATCAGACGTTTGGCTGGCTGCAGCTGAGAGATGCCAAGTACATCGGCAATGGTCAGACGGGCGGCTCTAAAAGCGGTATCACCAGATGTAATAGGTAGAATAACCACACCTAAAATGGCTAGAATACCGCCAAAAGTACCTAACAGAGCCACACAGGAATCGTTAACCACCACGGCAGGGCCACCGGCGGATAATAAAGCCTGTGCATCTGGGTAGAAAGTCATGCCGACAGTACACCATACTAAACCGATGAAACCTTCGGCAACCATGGCACCATAGAATACGAAACGTCCTTCGGTCTCGTTTTCCACACAGCGTGCCATAAGAGGTGACTGGGTAGAATGGAAGCCTGACAGAGCACCACAGGCAATGGTAATAAATACCAGTGGGAAGATTGGGAAGTCATCGCCTTTTGGATGTCCATGATCAAAGGAGGCCCAGGAGTAGAAGTTTTCAGGCATTTCGACAAACAGACCGATGGTCACACCAACGGCCATGATGAGCAGTAAAGCACCGAATACTGGGTAGATACGACCAATGATCTTGTCAATAGGAACAATGGTAGCCAGGATATAGTAGCCAAAGATAATGGCAAGCCAAATTCCGAAAGTCATCCCCATATCTGCAGTTAGCTTGGTCAGAAGTCCGGCAGGTGCAGTAGCAAAAACCACACCTACAAGCAGGAGCAGGATCACGGCAAAGACACGCATGACATTACGGGCGATTTTACCTAGGTTGAAACCTACCACATCAGGTACATTGGCACCACCATAACGCACAGAGAGCATTCCTGAGAAATAATCATGAACTGCTCCGGCAAAAATAGTACCGATCACAATCCACAAAAGGGCGGTAGGGCCATACACAGCACCTAGAATAGGACCAAACACAGGTCCCACACCGGCAATGTTGAGTAACTGAATTAACCATAATTTCCATTTAGGCATGGCTACATAATCCACACCATCGCTTTTGGCTCTGGCTGGAGTTGTTCTGGCTGGTTCAGGGCCAAAGATACGCTCTACTATACGACCGTAGACCATATAGCCTACGATAAGAGCAGCAGCTGCAATCACGAACCATAAACATCTAGGCATATTTAAACTCCTTAATCATTAAAAATGCGTATC
>CACYBT010000339.1 GCA_902772715.1 uncultured Succinivibrio sp. | reverse complement strand
TCAGGGGGCAAGGCGTTTAGGTGGCTGCCATACGCCCTGCTGCTTTTCATAGATAAAGCGGTCGTGCAGGCGGTTTTCGCGTCCCTGCCAGAATTCCACGGTGTGAAATTCAATTTTAAATCCGCCCCAGAATGATGGCAGTGGAATCTCCCCATTTTTAAACTTTTCTTTTATTTCAATAAATTTGCTTTCCAATACCGCCCGAGCCGAAATATGGGTGGACTGATGTGAGATCCAGGCGCCAATCTGACTGCCGCGCGGACGGCTCTGAAAATATTTTAGATCCTCCATGACACTCTGCCTGCTGGCGGTTCCTAAAAACATGACCTGACGCTCTAACATATACCAGGGGAAAAGTGCGCAGACTTTTGGGTTTTCCTTTAACTGTAAGGCTTTTCTTGACTTGAGATTGGTATAGAAAGTGAGTGTGTCATCATCATAGTTTTTTAACAGTACCATGCGTGAAAAAGGCTGATTGCTGCTGTCAACAGTACTTATCACCATGCCGTTGGGATCGTATATTTGAAGATTTATAGCATCAGCGAGCCATTTTTCAAAAAGGCGCATCGGATGGGCTGACAGGTCCTCATCGCGTAGGACTCCTTCAGTGTAGTGGCGGCGCAGAATGGAAACATCTAGCATAATTTCACCTTTAAAAATAAGACAGCATAGTGCTGTAAATTGTACCTAAAATTAAGCACATGCAAAGAGATTTTATATGCTTTGGCAAGGGAGGGTAATATTATTGGTGATTTTTAGGCTGTTATATTTAGTTGCGCGATTTTTTTCTAAATTTAAAATATTTCTGAAATTTGCGATTTTGTATTCAATATTTGATTTTACGTCACACAAGTTAAATAAAAAACAGTACATAATATTAGAATAATTTTTGAATTCGGATCCCCCCTTATAAAGGGCAGTAATCTATAAATAAATTAGGTGTAGACATAAATGAGTAATTATCCTAAAACAGCCCTTGTTGTTAACTGCGGCAGTTCATCTGTTAAATTCGCCATCCTTGATCCTAAAGATGGTCATGTTTTTTTAAATGGTATTGGCGAGGCCTTAGGTCTTGATGATGCTAGAATTTCATGGAAGGTTAATGGTGGTGACAAGACTGAGGAAAGCCTTGGCGCTAAGGCTGATCACAAACGGGCGCTAGAGTTTTTAGTTAAAAATATTCTGGCAAAGGATGCCGATCTTTTAAACTCGATTGTAGCCTGCGGTCATCGCATTGTGCAGGGTGGTGATATCTACTCTGAGCCAACCTTGGTCAATGATGAAGTTGTAGAGAATATCAGAAAGGTTATACCTTTCGCTCCACTGCACAATCCGGCACATATCATTGGTATTGATGCCGCAAGACATAGTTTCCCATCCATTCCTCATGTGGTAGTGTTTGATACTGCTTTTCATCAGAGCATGCCTCCAAAGGCTTATCGCTATGCAATTCCTGAAGAGTATTATTCAGATTTGCACCTGCGCAAATATGGTGCTCATGGAACCTCTCATATGTTCCTTGCCCAGGAAGTGGCTAAAGAACTTGGCAAGAAAGTTGAGGATATCAACGTTATCACCTGCCATTTAGGCAATGGTGCTTCAATTTCGGCTGTCAAGGGCGGCAAGTGCATGGACACCTCTATGGGCCTTACTCCGCTTGATGGTCTTATCATGGGAACACGTTGTGGCAGTATTGATGCTTCAGTGGTCTTCTTCCTGTGCGATAAACTAAAGATGACTCCAGAAGAAGTTAAGGAAGTATTCAACAAAAAATCAGGTATGCTGGCCTTAAGTGGTGTTTCTTCAGATTTCCGCCCAATTGTAGATGGTTACAAGAAAGGTGATGAAAGATGTAAACTGGCTTTAGAAATGTATGCTTATCGTTTGGCTAAATTCATTGCATCCTACTATGTTCCATTAGGACATGTGGATGCTATCGTCTTCGCGGGGGGTGTTGGTGAAAATGGTCCTCTGACCCGCAAGCTGACCATTGAGGAGTTAGAAGAGCCATTTGGTATTAAACTCGACAATGAGAAGAACTATGCTGCCAAGGCCTTTATGGGGGTAGACAGAATGGAGATTTCAGCCGCTGATTCTAAGGTTAAAGTCTTTATGATTGCCACTAATGAGGAACTGGTTATTGCTCGTTCTGCCATGCAGTTTGTAAAATAGTTTGTTCTCACTTTCTAAAATTGACACCATCTCTTTTTCTCGACGATGGTGTTTTTTTTTGTGTTGCGCTCACATGCGTACTGTCTAATCGGTAAAAGTCCCTAAGTTGGAAAGTTTAGAACTGCACTTTGAGCACATTTTAAAACTTGGATACATTGTAGGTACTTTTGTCTTTGTATATTTGTACGTATTCTCTCTGAATATATATTTGCAGATTTTATTTATAGTTTTTCTACACGTCTTAAAGATAATGCGGGCTATCATTCTCGCGATTAGAACCGTGGGTTTTTCTTATATAAGTTTTAAAAATCTGTCATCACTGAACAAAGTAACCGTGTAGGAAGCAATCTAGCGGTATTGGTGGTATATGAGCCAGCCTGTGAGGTATTGGCTGAGTTTAAAAAGACATGACATCGAAATTACAATTCCGCCTTCGCAGCGGGATGCCTGGCTGTTCATCGCCGATGTAGTTCACAACGTCATCATCCAATAGATCAAAATTCTCAGTTTTCTCTGACTTTTCATTTCTACAGTCTGATGATAGAGTATATGAGTGCACTGAACGTGGACTTAGCATAGACAGATGTTTGAAGGTGGCAATTAATTTATGAATAAAATTGCAGTTTTTTTTACGCTTTTTCTGTGTTGCAGTTGTGTGCTTTGTGGCGCTCAGGCTTACGAGATTGTCTGGTTAGGCGATATGCATTATGACAGTCCTGATTTACTTTGTTGTTCAGAAATCTCAAACGTGTTTTTTGTATGAACGAAGTACTGCCGTGTTCAAGAGTGTCACGGCAGTAACACACGACTTTTTTAGTTTTTGTTACTGATAATTACAGTACTGCGAGGCGGAATTGTGAGATGTTTTCCTGAGGTTAACTCTTTTATGCACTTTTCCTCAAATTCCCTGCTGTTCTTAGTATTACCGTAGACCTTTACCGTCATCTCCTCACGGGAGAGCATCTCATAAAGACCTTCAAGTCCTTCACCATGGTCATAGCGGCGCACATTGCGTCCTGAGAGAGGAATCAGGAGCTTTTCACCGCTGTCATCCTCATTATCGTTGCCACAGTCTTCAGGCATATAGATACAGGCCAAAAGAGGGAAAAGCATCGATCCCTGTTCAAATTTAACCTGCTGTTTGCCGGCATTGACCATGACAATACTGAAGCGGTTCTTGTAAAGACGCATATAGGCAAAGTGTGCGCCACCGGCGGCAATAAAGATCATTGAACCGCGTGAGAATGCAGGATTAGAGCGCCTCAGCACCGCAAGTTCACTTAATATTGCCTGAATTTCTGAAGAATTAACGCTGCCGTGGTGGTCTTTAAGTGCTTTAAAAGGGATCATGCCATCAGCACCGACATCGTATTTACTGATGACATCACCTAATTCATCACCCTGATAGATACAGGGAATGCCGCGCCAGGTGTACAGACAGGCCAAGGCTGCAAGATACAGTGCCTTATCGGAGCCAATGATATTGTAGAAGCGTGGAAGTTTATGATTGTCTAACTGGTTGATGAGACACAGTTTGACCTGCTGGGAAATACCTACCGAGAATTCTTCGCAGGAACGTCTTAGATCCTCGCCTGTATAAGGAATAGGATCACCATCTAGATTGATGCCGCCGAAGAAGGAGCGGATTGGACTTAAAAAGCCGGTATAGTTGATAGTCCCGTCAACATTGCTTTCTGTGGTTATGGCATAGCGTGGATCGGAGTTGAAATCACCGATCATGAGACAGTCAAGGTGTGTCTCACGGGCAGTGGTGCATAACTGCGAGAGTCGATCGACATTGTTTTTGGCCTTACCATCATCTCCTAGCTGATTGGCGCCATCAATGACAAATCCATCCATGCTGTAGGGAGGACGCAGCCATTTTTTGACAATGGCATTTTCTCCTTCATACATAAAGTGTCTAGTAAGCGAGGAAGAATAGTCAAGTTTGGGATGAGAGGCTTTGCCGTTACAGCAGTATGGTTCTCCTTCAGAATTAAAGGTATAGATGTCTCGATATGGTGAATCTTTGTGTCGTAAAGCGCCCTTGCCGGTGCGTTCCTGACGGTCAAACCAGGAGTGCGCGTCACCAGAGTGGTTGAAGGTGCCATGTAGCACAATTTTCATTTCATAGCCTAAGGATACTGTGCGCAGTCTTTTGAGGGCCCCGTTGCCTCCAAAATGGGGATCGACCATGTCATAATCCTCGGTATCATATTTGTCCACCGAAGGTGCCTTAAATACAGGGGTGAGAAGAATAGTGTCGCAGCCTAAATTTCGGATGTAGGGAAGCATCGTTCCCACACCATCCAAATCACCACCACAGTGGGTAGCCTTAAGATTGGTTAATTCAAAATCTTTAGGCCTTATTGGTGCATCAGTCATAACCTTGGTGCCGTCAACCGTAAAATAACCTAAAGAGGAAGCAAAACGATCGGGGAAAATTTCATAAAAAACGCTGTCCATGGCCCACTGCGGATGCGAGTTATACAATTCTACAGCGTAGCAGTGCTGCATTAGCGGCGGCTCACGAGACATACCTAATGAACTGTAGAACACTACATCACAGACGACACCATTCTCATCTAAAAGACAGAGTTTAAAGTAGTAGGTCTGCAGATTACTGCTGTTATCGGTAGTCAGTGGAGCGACAAAACGATGAATGCCGCTATAGGAGCCCGTATAATTCATTAAGGCTTCCATATTTTCATTCTGATAGAAGGTAATAAGAGAAATTTTAAGCCTTTTATGATTGGCTCCACGTACAAAAATCACCACATTCGAGGCATCTTCACCTGGTGCCGTACTGGTGTGAAAACAC
>CACYBT010000338.1 GCA_902772715.1 uncultured Succinivibrio sp. | reverse complement strand
TCCTAATTACGAATAACTAATATGAAGAAGTCCTATAGAATAGCGTTTTTGCTGGTATTCCTGACCAGCCCTTTGATGCTCTTAGCCGTTTTGGCTGATGAGTCTGACGTAAAGATCTTTACCATCAGTGGAAAAGAGTTGAATAATTTGCAGAAGGGTGTGAATATTCTCCGATATAAAGACGGAAGAACCCAGAAACTCATTATCAAGTAATTGAAATCGAAATAATAATCATAAGCGACATCCTTGTGTATATGAAGAAATTGTTTTTATTACTGTTGGCATTGATGCCAATGATGATTTTGGCGCAGTCAAATGCAGCAAATGATTTTTCTACAGAAGGTAATTCACGCTTCTTGCCACTCTCGGACAAAGTGAGTGATTGGACCGTTGGATATGTAGGCGAGACAGATTCAAAAGGCCGACCACATGGTAAAGGCGTTATGGTGTGGGATTGGAAATATACAAAAGGCAATAAGAGCCGATACGAAGGCTATTTTGTTGATGGTGATCCAGGCGATGGCATACATCCGGGTAGGTTGACGACAATGAAAAAAGAAAAGATTACTTATGATGGTATCAGTAATTATTATCTGATAAGGAAGCATAAATCCCTTTATAATATCGATTCCTTGTATGTGTTAGGAGAAGACGGACCAACCATGATCATTTATGGCGATGGCGAATTCTATGATGGTGAATATACACAAGGAGCTATGTCAGGTTTTCTTGTGTACTACAATCCAAAGTATAAGCGGCTTGTGTATGGCAATAAGAAAGCACATTTCCCTATGGATGGTCATTTTATAGATTTTAGAAGAATGGTCGTCTATCCCTTTAATGGTTATTCTTTCAAATTTAGTGAATTCAAGTATAGTGGTGGCTTGCATATATCAAAAGTCCCCGAAGCTCAGGAAATCATGAAAAAACATGGCCTTGTGTTTTATCTTTATTCACAACATGAAATATGGAAAGAATATACGAAAAAAGAATTCAGCCAAAACGAGATAAGCAAATTAGTTGCCAGGCATCAATATGGAAAGGGATATGTCCGTATGCCTGCATTTAAAAAGGCAAATACCAATTTTCTTGACTCAACATATGTCTTCGATCATTTTGGGTTAGAGATGTGTGATAGTATCTTATGGACTGGGAATATCGTTGATGGCTATGTGGACGGAGAAGGTGCAGGCGTAACCTGTGAAATGAAAGATGGGAAACCATCCTACTTTTACGGAACATTTAATATGGGATATCCTGTAGGCCCTGTTTTATATTCCAATGAAGGATATAAAGGAGACATTTTGAATTTTGGACCTATGAGCGAAGGTGTCGCCATTGTTTCGTTAGGCAGCAATCTTAATCAGAACACGTGGGATCATTGGGGATTGATTGATTCTAATGGTAAATATATTACGGAATTGAAATATAAGAAGGCAGAAACTTTCAAAGGAGGAAAAGCGCTGATTAGTCAAGATAAAGCAGGCTTCTTGAAAGATGCCGAGACGATGCAAGAAAAATCTGCTGAACTAACTGTTGATCTTAAAAAGCTGAAAGCAAGCGTGGATCAGATGCCAGGTGATGTTAGCTATTATATTAATCGCTTTGGAAAATTCGCGGGATTTGCTGATGGAAAGAATGCTGAACGTGGAATGCGAATTGATATGTCTAAGGCAAAAATGTCTTATGAAACTGATTGCAAGAATTTACTCGCATATAGAACTAAGCTAAATTCTCTTGGTTCTTCGGAAGATCTATTCAGACCCGATTTCTCTCTTGTCGATAATTTTGTTGGAAGATATGACTATGAAGGACAAGACCCTAATGGTTATATACCCTTGGCAAAAGAGCTTCAAAAGGCAAATAGGGCATTGGAATTATTAAATTTGGGCGGTCATGATCCTTTCTATGGTACCAATCAAATTGATTTTGATACGTTTCATTTTATAAAATATGCTAAGGAATCTTCAGATAAGCATGGGTTGGATACTTTTTATTCTACAGCCGCCAAGATATTCAAATATGTAAGTGACGAGATTTCAAAAAACAGAATCAAAAGCATTAATAAGGCAATTACCGAATTTATAGCAACATTGGAAGCAGAATCCAGAGCTAAAATTTGGGGAGGGCACAGTAGCTCATCCTCATCTGGTAGTTCTTCATCGTCTGATAATACGTCATCCAATAACGACGAAAGCAACAAGGCTGAGGCTACTGTTGACTTTGACAAAATTGAGTTCCCGGAGTTTAAGAGTTTAAAGAATGAAGGATGGTTGAAATCCGGAGCTAATGATGTCGCAGTGTCTTATCCCTATTTCATGGTTATAGTATGGGATGATGGAATATTCAGTAGTAAAGGTTCTGGTTCTGGATACATTGAAAGTCCTGATAAAGAATCATTCTTCGTTTGTGGACCAAGTCGTAAGAAGTATCGTACCCTTTTAGATGCCGAGAAGGCTTTATATGTTTATAAAAAATATAACGAAGCTATTTGGCCATATGGTCTGAAATAAGATTAATCTGTGGCAGTCAAAAAGTGGACACGAAGAGGCACTTGTGTGTCATTTTTCGGCATGAAAAAAGGCTCGCCGCTGCGAGCCTAAAGGTTACTAATAACCAACTAATCAT
>CACYBT010000337.1 GCA_902772715.1 uncultured Succinivibrio sp. | reverse complement strand
TTTTGGTATTCCTGATGATGATTACCTATTTCTAAAGATTATGGATGAATCTAGAAGATGATCCCACAGAAATATTTATTGAACCATTTTTTAACTTGGAATGTATAAGGAAGAGTAATGGCTTCTGATTTTTCACCACATGATAGCTTTGCGGTAGCCCCGATGATTGATGTGACCACGAGAACCTTCAGGCGTTTTGCCCGTCTTATGACCAAAAAGGCCATGCTTTATACGGAAATGGTAGCGGCAAATGCGCTTGTGCATGGTAAGGAATATCTGATTGAGTATGATCATAGTGAGGAAGGACCATGTACGCTGCAGTTAGGCGGCTGCGATCCCCAAATATTAAGTCAGGCGGCTAAAATTGGTGAAAAACATGGATACAGTGCCATCAACCTTAACTGTGGCTGTCCTTCGGACAAGGTGTTTAAAGGTGATTTTGGGGCCGTACTTATGAAAAAGCCTGAACTCATCTGTGATTGTGTGAAGGCGATGAGAGATGCGGTAAGTATCCCCGTTACCGTCAAAACCCGCATCGGGGTTGATGAGTTTGACAGTCCTGAATTTACATTAAGGCTTATCTCCAATATTGCAAGCGCAGGCTCTAATCATGTGATACTGCACTGCCGTAAGGCCTGGCTTCATGGTTTATCTCCAAAGGAAAACCGTACCGTGCCTCCTTTAGACTATGCTAGAGCCGCACTTGTCAAAGAGGAATTTCCTAATCTATGTCTTACCGTTAATGGCGGTATTACCTCACTTTTTACCGCAAGACATCTGCTTTTAAAATATGATGGGGTAATGCTAGGCCGGGCCATTATTGATGATCCTTATATTCTTGCAGGTGTTGATGCACAGATTTTTAAGGATGAAAGCCATATTATGACACGTGATGAAGTCTTTTCTAAGGTTTTGGATTTTACTGAAGTTTACCTTGCGCAGGGACATAAACTGTCTCATCTTGGGGTATTTGTGCAGGGACTTTTTAATGGCTGTCATGGTGCAAGGCGTTTTCGCAATTATCTCTCCACGCATATGCATGAACTGGGTGCGGATGCAGGTGTGTTTGTCAAAGCCTATGAAATCATGAAAAACAGCTGAGATCTTTGCTGTTTTACTAATTCTTTAAAACTACCGCCTTTCTGAGAGTTTGAGCTTAGATTCATTGCCTATACTCAAAAAAATAGCCTGTTATTTTGTGAGTGCATGCCGCATGATACTTATGAGGTCATAAAGATAATCTTATGATTTGATATGAGATGAACCAAAATTCTTATAAGGATTGAAGAGGGGAGCAAACTCCCCTCGAGTGCCACTTAACAGGGCGTATGGGTATTTTTAGAAAAGATATTTGATGTCCATATTGGCCCATCCGCCGCTAAAGCCGTCACCACACAGACCTTTAAGACCAATGTCAAAGCTAAGACCTGAGGCTTGTGCAGGTTTGATGGATACGCCAAGTTCTCCATAGCCTCTTAAACCGTCAGTCTTGGAGGAATCACCTTTGATACCATACACTTCATAGGAGGCTTTGCCGTCAAACTCGTATTCGGCACCTAAACCTGCATACAAGGAGGTAGTAGGAGTACAGGCATGAATATATCTGCCGGCCAGTCTTAAACGGTGACTGGTTACGTCATTAACCTTATATCTGTCTTCACCGGCATTGAATTTGTCTCCCTGCTGATAGAGGAAGAAGTATTTGCCGTATACATCGACACTGTCGGAGTCACTAAACTTAATTATCATGCCTAAGCCCCACTCGGTACCGATATAGGCTGCTTTTAACTTGATATCATAACTCTGCATGGTGGCAAGATTAAAAAGGGCGCTGTTCTGCGAGGTTTCTATTTTACCAACTCTTATTGCACCGTTAACATGCCAGAGGTTATCGAAGGTCATGTTGGCAAGACCTGCTACACCGTAATAGTTAATATGTCCGGTCTTTTTGATGAAAGGGTCGGCAACTCCTGCATCAAAGTGATTCTTGAAGGTGCCAAAGCCGGCTTCAAAAGCCACGCCAACTGATAGCAGTCCGAGGTCGGTTTTACTATTATTACCT
>CACYBT010000336.1 GCA_902772715.1 uncultured Succinivibrio sp. | reverse complement strand
ATCCTTGTCATTTTTATAAATTTCGGATAGGTGTTTTGCCACCATAGTCATCTGATCTGCTTCCGTCTTTTCTTCAGCAGGTTTTTCTGCTTTATTCTTTACATTATTAACATCGCCATTCTGAGAGTTACTTTCAGTCTTTTCCTTTATAACTTCGTTATTTTTTGCGTCGTTATTCGAAAACTCGTTTAAGTCATCTAAATCATCATCACCATAATCTTTTACATCGCCAAAATTACCATCATAATTCTCTATGTTTTCAAAATCATGCTCAGCAATATCTTTAATGTCAAAGTCGACAAGATTTTCATTTTTGCTAACGTTTTCGTTATTTGCCACAGCTTTACCCGTAACTTCTTTCTTACCAACGCCATCATTGGAAGTTTCTGTACTGTCAGAGTTTTTTTCATCAGGTACTTTTTCTATAGCATCATAATCATCCTCAGATTTTATCTCATGGCTAATCCTAGCATAATTTGAATGGGCTTTAAGCATTTCAAAATTATCATTCTGAAGCTCAAACTTGCCAAGCTGATTAATTTCAGCTTTAATTCTGGTAATTTCAGCATTATCCTTTGGTGCAGCGGCATTATTTGCATTCTGACCTTGTATAAAAGCCTCAGCACTGTTTCTGTTTCCTGAAAGACCAAAAAAACGTCCTATAAAAGAATTAGCGATAGAATTTGCAACCTTACTTAAAACACTAGCGCCAAAGTTAGCAGTTACTCCAGCAGCGTGCATTATTCCATGGCCAATTGAACTTAAAACCTTGCCGACAGTACTAGATGGTCTTCTATCAGTACGTAAGTTTTCAAAATTTTCCTGAGAGGCAAGCTTTTCTTGTATGGCATTGCTTCTCTCATCAATGAGATCACCACTACCACCAACTTTTCCACTATCATTGATTTGCGGAATATTGCCATTATTTGCATTTATTCTTATTAAATCTGACATTTGGCTGTCTCCATAAAAAAGTTATAAAAAAATTATTGATTACAAACTGAAATTAAATTCTCAAACTGTTCTAGCATAGTCCTCTGCTCATGATCATGAGGATCACAGATACCCTTACCTTCTTCTAGAACCTCTAAAGCATTCTTTTTATCCTTTAGTTTAAGATAACAAAAACCTATACATAAGAATGGAAGCGGTTCTGCCCCTTGGGTTACAAGTGTCAGCATTTTGTAACATTCAATCGCTTCCTCATATTGATTTAAACCTTCAAAGCACTTTCCAAGCCCACCCCAATATTTTGGTTCACCAGGATTGACAAGACAAAGATTTAAGAAAAGCTCTTTAGCCCCATTAAAGTCATGTTCTTCAAGTTTCACTTTGGTCTCTTGATATGAAGCCTCAATATAATCATCAGTTAGATTATAAATCTCCTTAAGCACCTTACCTTTGGCAAGTTCGTTTTCAATCTCATCCCAGCTCTTTCCACCAGGAGCAACATAAAAAATCTCCTTAAGATATCCGACGGTAATATTTGCTAAATTAGGCAAAAGAGTTTGAACTTCAGAATCATTGTTTTCAACAACATCAGAATGAGAAAAAAGTGGATCGCTCATTGAAAACTCCCTAAGTACACTTAAATGCAGCTAAAAAAAATAGTCTAAAAAAACTTATCACATAAGACTTCCATTTTAACTACAAATGAGTATAGTATATTATTTAAATTTTTGTATCTACTTTTATGGATTTTATTCATAAACGTGATATATATCACATTCATCATATTCATCAGATTAACATCTTACCCTTACTTAAGAAGTGGCTCCCGTCCATGGGCTACATTCTAAGTCTTCTTTAGTGATTTGAAGCGGATTGGAGAGGCTTACCTCTTTTGAGGCTCACCAAACCGTAGGCTTTTAAAGTCAACCCTTTCTCTAGTTTATGCCTAGACTCACTTTTGAGTCCGCCAAGTACTGCCTTTTTATCTTTATTGCTAATACTTGTTCTGCATGACAAAAACAACCATATTTAACACCTCAAAACTTGCCTGAATTTGAGATTATCTATATCTTCTTGTCCACAGCACAAATAATCAAAAAGAGTTATGCCAATGAATTTATCGGCAATTCACTACTATAAAAAAATCTATGGCATCAGTATTGGTTTTGTCCCAAAAGTCCTGTGAGATTATCTCCCTATGAAATCTTGATGAGACTTCACAGCACTAACTAAGCCCCATTTGAAAATATCCATTAATTTTGAGAACAATTTATCCATTGGGACTTAATTTTCAAAATTAGACTATGAACAGTAACATGCTAAGAGTTGAGCACAAAAAAACTTAAACATAAATGAAAGTCAACATGAGATTTGATAACAGAAGATAAACTGATCTTTAGAAGGTAAAACTGAAAAAAATTTACCCCTATTTATCGGGATTGTTCTGATGAGTAAGAGGCGGTATATCCTCACAGCCAATTAAAAGAAAGATTTGCCCGTTTCGTTGAAGGTCCAGATAAAATGGAAACAATAAGAATCTGTGAATATAAAGATGGAAAACTCAAATTACATCGTTCACAAAACCACAAGTCTATCTATGTATTACCTTTTCAATTGAACATTTCTGCAAAACGTTTATCAAAAGATGAGACAGCACACAGAAGATTATAAACCGATCTTGCGTCCTCTAATATGTAGTACAACATACATGTCAGGCTAGATCTGCTGTTCTAGCACTTCATCTAGGCGCTTAGGGCCATTCTTGGTCTTACGCCCTTTT
>CACYBT010000335.1 GCA_902772715.1 uncultured Succinivibrio sp. | reverse complement strand
TTTAAGACTGGATTTGCCAGAAATTTAAGTGAGTCTAGTTTTTAACTTCACAGTTGTAGTCTCTTACAAGATTACGGCTAAAAGATCTCCGTAAGAATGTGACTACAGAATACTCTGGGGATTGCTAAGAAATTAGCATACAACCAACTCCTCTTGCTCAAGCAAGAGGAGAATATCAAAGAGCAGGGAAGTGACTGCCTATTGCACAACACCTTATATGTCTACTAATTTGGTAAACGCAGGAATTTGATGTCGTCATTATCTGCAAGTATGGAAACAATACCTGCATGTGATGCGCCATCTGTATGGTCAAGACCACAGTTTTCAATTGCCTTATGGACACTTTTTTCAATGCTTTGCAGCGCTAGATCATCACCAAGCAGTCTCTCCTTTCGATTAAGGCCTTCCGTTTCTAAATTTTTAACAGCATTTCTGCAGATATCATTAATTTTATCGGTATCAACTTTTATACTCTTGGTATCCACGTCATTTTGAGCATTGATCCCCATCTGAGTACCGACATTGATATTACCAACACCTAACATAATTAAATCCTCTTAAGATATTCTATCCAAAAAATTCTATATTTTGTATTATAGTATAAAAATTTCCACTACACAATACAAACAACTAAATTTTTTTAACAATATAAAAAAAAGCCTACTATCGATGGAATAGCAGGCCTTAAAAAACACACTATGAGGTGTTTTAACTTGAGGTATTCATACCGGAGAGCACATTTGACAGATAACCCATAGAAGTGGTGTAACCTGCCATGAGAGTATCAAGATTACTGTATTTCTTACGCAGACTTTCCTCATATTTAGACAGAATTTCCTCGTTGCGGTTTTCTTTAGCCTCGTAGGCTGTAATTGCAGTATTTAGTCTCTCGAGTCTTTCGTCTAGAATACCTCCAAACTTGGTGTAATCATTGACATAGTTACTCATCTCTTTAACCAAGCCGCCTTGGTCGGTAAACAGGCTTGACATGGAAGAGAGAGAAGTCTCGTAAGATTCTTTGAATTTACTGCTGTCAATGGAGAGTGTGCCATCCTTATTGAATTCAAGACCGCAGCTGAAGATGTTAAATCCACTGTCAGTGGTGTCATTGTTTTTGGTTATCATACTCGTTAAAGCTCCCTGCAGAGACTTTAACTGTGAATCACCGGCGAGATCGCCACCGTCATAATTGTTTTTACCGTTGGTGTAGGTATTACGGGCATACAGAGTGTTAACCGAACTCATCAGCTTGTTGTAGGCGTTGACAAAAGACTGCATTTTTTCAAGTGCCGCATCAGCGTCAGAGGCAATGTCCACATTATAAGATTTAAGTCCGGTAACGCCATCAATGGTTTCAGACTCGGAAATCTTGTTGGCAGTTATGGTCACACCGGCAATTTGATTAAATTCATTGGTATGCGAGGAAATTTCTTCTCCACTAACCGTAATCTTAGCATCTTGTCCCTGATTATAATTCCAGACACTGCTATTATTTGAGACCCTCTTACCATTTTCGTCTGTTACGGTATCGGCGTCACGACTGAAAGCAAACATGGAAAGTGAATCATGTCCTTCAGAGTCAGTTGAGTTGACACTGATGGAAAGATTGGTGGTATCTTCACCAGTTTTGCCGCTGTTAAAGGATAGTGAATACCCTTGGGAAGTAGAAATAAGATTACATGAGACACCGAATGTATTCTTATTGATCCGGGTACGGATCATTTCTAGGGTATCACCTTCTGAGACTTCAACATCAAAGGTCCGAGCATTACCTTCTTCGTCATCGCCTAAATTAAATGTTAGGGTGCCGGCTGAGAAACTGTTGGAAATATGGTTGTCAGCATTCTCATCTTTAGTCGAAAATTTGCGGCTGATGCTTTCGGCTTTGGCCAGCTGATTGACTGTAAGGTCAAAAGAGGTATTGGCACAGTCGGAATTGGCTTTTATCGTAAATGCCGAATAGTCACTGTTCTGGGAAGTGGTGATCTTATGAGTATTAAGAACATTTTTGGTATCAGTGAGAGCATCACAGGCGGATTTAAATGTCTTTAAGGCACTCTTCAGACTGTTGACACCGTCCTTTTCAATTTCTGTTTTGGCTTTGCCCACAGTAATCGACTTGGTTAGCAACTGCTTTTTAGAAGCAAGTGTGGCGGTAATAATCGATTCAAAATCGTTACCGGAGGCAACACCACTACTAGTTACGGTAGCCATTTTAATAATCCTCTATAAAAAAATCTATCTCTACATTATTATCGGCAGAAAAGTATGTCAACTTTAATATATTGGGTATTTTTTTAGCAGTGCAGCATTTCCCATTTTAAAAAATCTAGGCAAAGTCATAAGGGGCTCCGTCAAGAAAAACCCTGTAAAGATTTTCACCGTCATACTCTAGTTTAAGTGAGAAGAAATCTGTTCTGCTATCTAACAGTTTTAAAAAAATCCTGTCTCCTTGCCACATAGGAAGCGTATATAGCTCCTCTTTTTTGATATAAGCGAGGGTTCCTTCATCGCATTCTTTGAGATTTCCTGAACTTTTATCGGCAGTGAACAGAAACATATATTCGCAGTAGGGGAGGTTATCCATAGATAACGTCTGTTTTTTGACAGCATCATTTTTATACTGCACAAAAGTTATAAGTGCTCTAAGCCGTAAATTAAAGAGAGTCAGTCCGCTTTCCTCAAGGAATTCACGGCGTATGCAAGCATAGGGATCTTCCCCTAAGAGAAAATGTCCTCCCAAACCGATCCATTTTCCCTTATTTTCGTCATTTTTCTTCTTGTTGCGGTTGAGAAGAAGAAATTTTTCATCCTCTATGAGATAGCAGAGAGTGGTTAGGGCGCTTTCACATGGCATTTGATAATCCTATAGTTGATAAAGGCTAATAGACAACAATATCCTAATAAATACATAGTGTACCTCCTAAAAGACATAAACAATTGGATTTGATATACTTTTTATAAGCAATTCTTATGCCATTTTGGAGAAATAACTTAACAATCTGGTAATTAGTTTATTATTAAAAAAGTCATGGCTCATGAAGTCAATACTGAAGGAAAAAAGACATGTAAATGGGAAATATTTGCCGGTACAGGCAAAATCCTGCTTAGTCAAGATCTTAAAGTTAAGAGAAGTAAAAAGGTCAGAAATGACAATGTGGGTACAGTGTTGATGCTGTTATGATGATTGAGGTAGGGTTGTCGCGACAAATTTAACCCTTGCTCAAATTTGCTATGGTCATTTAGACTCTAACGCTTTTGCCTTTGTAAAGACGAAAACCAGCAAAACCAAGTAATAAGCAATATGCTAATAAGTACATTTTAAATTCCTCCTGTTAAAACACGACTGGCTATTTTTTCTTATACCAAAAGGGGAAAATGGCATCGGTGCTCTGTTCGCCCTTAATGGTACAGGCTTTGTTGTTGTGCCATTCATGCCTGCTATATAAAGTATCGGCACATTTTAAAAAACCTTGAGTATTTTTTTGAATTTTTTTTAATTTTTTTTGTGTGATTTGAATCGTAGATAGATTGAGCCTGACTTAAAACAAGAATACATATGGTTCAATAACTGTTTCTATAGTCATGAATAGTGCCGTATGCAACTTTGTAGAGCCACTAGATGTTCGTCTAAGTTTTTTGATGTTAAATGACATTATGCAAGACTACAAAAGCGAAAGTCATTATTATTCTGCAAACTGTCATCAACCACCTTAGTAATATTTTTACATGCTTTAGAGAGAATAAAAAAATTGACAAATGACTTTTTTGTTGCTCATTCATTATTATCCATCACCTTACTCCCTAAATTTTCGGCATATCTTTAGGTATCTGTTATAATCAAAATAGCACATAGTTGAGGAGACCGTCTTATGTCAGAGCGTACCGTCAAATTGCTTAATAATCCTTATGGACAGGCATCTTTTGATTTGTTTCGTCAAAAAAACAAGGCTTTTGTAGATAAAAGCCTCTCCATT
>CACYBT010000334.1 GCA_902772715.1 uncultured Succinivibrio sp. | reverse complement strand
CCATAATTATGTTAGGAACCGCCGTATGCGGATCCGCACGTACGGTGGTGTGAGAGGGCTGAGCTATAACTCGCCCTACTCGATCAACAAATTCACAGGTGTGTTTATAAAACCTCATGACAAGTTCTGGTTCTCATCTGCAATTATAAGAATCCAATGCGTTTTTGGTGGATAAATCTAAAGCAGACTCTAATGTTAGTGTCCCAAATTCTAGTTTCTTTTCATTGTTCTTCAAAACATCATCAAATGAGATTAAATGTCGTAATTACATGGGAATCACGTTTGATTGGGTTAATAAAAAAAAGAGTCTGTGCCATAGGTGCTGACTTTGCCAAAATAACTTGGTTAAATGCTCTCCTCAGGCAATCTTGTGTTGTCTTTAGAACAGCAAAAATTCTAATTGAAAAAAATTTTTTTATGGTAGGCTAAAACTGTACTATACTTAGTTTAAGTGATAAAGCGCATATTTAACGAACGCATTTACAGAGTTTATTGCATCAATTGTGAACATATAGGCAGGAAAATGCAAAATATTTTATGATCGATCACAAAATTAGTTATTTTGATTTTACGATTTTAGAAGATGATTTTACTCTTATGCGTTGGATATTCTTTGTTTGGATTTTTAGGTTAAAGTGAGGTTTTTATGCCACTTCCAGAACTTTCGTCTCTTGCAACTGAGATTGCTTCGGACAATGTTTCAGGTGAGAACTGCGAATATGATCCCCTGTATGTAGATCTCGACAGTCTCGCCGTGGAGGTTCCTGAGACTGAATTTGGCGATTCGGTAAATGAAGGCCGTGAACCTGATTTCGTCAAACTGACGGCCAACTGTATGTCGCTTTGGGAGAGGACTCGAGATCTAAGAGTAGCCGCCTATTACACCATTGGCGCTTCTTGTCTTTACGGTTTTGATGGCCTTAAACTGGGATTGGGGATGATAGACTATCTTGTTGAGAATATGTGGGACAGTTTCTATCCTCAGCTTGATCCTGACGACAACAATGATCCTACGGAGAGAGTGAACATTATGCATATGCTTTCTCCCCAGAGTGGCTCTTATAATGATCCTATTATGTTCATGAGCCATATGCGTGATACCAAGGTTGTGCCTGGTCTTGATTACACGATTCGTGATGTCATGATTGCGCAGGGATTCCTAGAATCAAGCGATGCTAAGGGGGTTGATCCTGTTCTTCTGAATGCAGAGCTTCACGGAATACCTTTAGATGTGATGCAGTCCCGAGGGCAATGTTTAGATGAAATAATTGCGCTAGTCGACAAGATTACTGAAAACATGAACGAAAAGATGGGAGATACTGGTTTTTTATCCATGGATAATCTTCTATCAGAACTTAAGACTATTAGAAAGTTCTATTCCATATACTCTTCAGGAGATGCTGCGGTTCAAAATCAGGCTGAGACTGGAAATGAAGAACCAAACAATGCGACTAGAACGGAAAACAGCGCATCTGTACAGAGTGTAAGGCACGAAATTTTTGACATCAAAAGCTACGTTGTCTCAGAAAGGGGGGATGCGCTGATGCTCATAAAGAAGTGTTCAGATTTTTTCAGCAGAACCGAACCTACAAGTCCTTTGCCATATCTTCTCAACCGTGCGTTGCGTATGTCAGATATGAATCTTCTTGACATAATGCGTGAGATTGATGAAAATTCAGTTACCAAGGCAATGGAGCAGTTGGGTGTGGTTCAGAAAACAGAAGAATAGTTTTTTTATTTAACATACATGAAAGGATGTGTTGATGGCAAGTAAAAGTTCGCAAAAATTTATTGCAAAAAACAGGGCTCCTCGTGTTCAGGTCGAATATGACGTTGAACTTTACGGAGCAGAGAAGAAAGTCAATCTGCCATTTGTTATGGGCGTAATGTCGGATCTGTCTGGTAAGCCTACAGAACCGCTACCAAATGTTGATGAGCGTACATTCATGGATTTTGATGCTGAGAATTTTGATAGCAGAATGAACAGTATCAAACCAAGAGTAGCCTTCAGTGTACCAAACGTGCTAAATGAGGACGGTGGCAACATTGCGGTTGACATTACTTTCAACAACATGGAGGATTTTTCTCCTGATAAAGTTGCAGAAAAGGTAGAAGGCGTAAAACAGTTGTTAGAGGCAAGAAAGCAACTTTCGAACCTTTTATCCTATATGGACGGTAAATCAGGCGCAGAGGAGCTTATCGGAAAACTGCTTGATGATCCTGCTCTGCTTAAGGCTCTTTCTGCCAAGGCTAAGGATGAACTTGAAAAAGCCAAGAGTGAGACTGCAGATAAGGAGGAGAAATAATTATGACTGATACAGCCAAACAGGAAGGGGCATTATCTGCCGAGATGGAACTTTCTGATTTTGACAAACTATTAAATCAGGAGTTCAAACCAAAGTCTGAAGAAGCAGATGTAGCGGTAAAGGGAGCAGTGAGAACCTTAGTATCTCAGGCTCTTGAGAATGCCACTTTGGTAAGTGATAATGCCGTAAGAACCATTGAAGGCATTATATCTGAGATTGATAAGAAATTAAGTGCTCAGTTAAATAAGATCATTCATCACAAGGATTTTGAAAATCTTGAAAGTGCCTGGCGTGGATTGTCATATCTTGTCAACAATACTGAGACAAGCACCAACCTTAAGGTGAGAGTGCTCAATATCAGCAAGAAGGATATTGCCAAGACTCTTAAGAAATTTAAGGGGACATCTTGGGATCAAAGCCCTCTTTTCAAGAAAATCTATGAAGAGGAATATGGTACTGCAGGTGGTGAGCCAATCGGTGCGATTATTGGCGATTACTACTTCAATCATACTGCTCCAGATCTTGAAGTGTTAAAGGGCATTGCACAGATTTCAGCAGCCGCTCATGCTCCATTCATCTCTGCCGCTGATCCTTCCATTATGAATCTTGATTCTTGGCAGGATTTGTCAAATCCTAGAGATATTTCCAAGATATTCTCAACTCCTGAGTATGCTGCATGGAGGTCATTCCGTGATTCCGAGGACAGCCGTTATGTTGCTCTGACACTGCCTAGAGTATTAAGTCGTGCTCCATACGGAGAGACTACCAATCCTGTCGAATCATTTGATTTTGAAGAGGATACCAGCAATGGTAACAGTGCCAACTATAATTGGATGAATGCTGCCTATGCCATGGGTGTGAATATCAACCGTTCGTTTGCAGATTACGGCTGGTGTGCCCATATTCGTGGTGTTGAATCAGGTGGTGTAGTTGAAAATCTGCCAACTCATACCTTCCCATCAATGGACGGAGGTGTGACGATGAAGTGCCCAACTGAGATTGCTATTACCGATCGTCGTGAGGCTGAATTGTCAAATAACGGATTCTTGCCTCTGTGTCATTGGAAAAATACCGATTATGCCGTTTTCATTGGCGGACAGACTGTGAATAAGCCTCAGGAATATGATAATCCTGATGCAACAGCAAATGCCAATTTATCAGCAAGACTTCCATACATATTTGCCACAACAAGATTTGCTCACTATCTAAAATGCATTGTGCGTGACAAGATTGGCTCATTTAAGGAAAGAGCAGATATGGAGAAATGGCTTAGTAACTGGATTTCAAACTATGTAACCTCAGATCCAAATGCCTCCGAGGAAGTAAAGGCTAAATATCCTTTGGCCGAGGCAAAGGTTGTAGTGACCGATGTTGAGGGAAATCCTGGATACTATAATGCCAAGTTCTATTTAAGACCACATTATCAGTTAGAAGGTTTGACCACCTCGTTAAGATTAACCACAAAAGTTCCTAACGGGGCTAAATAATTAAGCTATAGAAGGAGATTGTTATGGCTTCGGATTTTTTTGTAAAGATTGATGGTATTGACGGTGACTCCAATGATAAGTCCCACAGCAAATGGATTGAGGTGATTTCTTTTTCGCACGGAGCTCTGCAGAATGTGGGAGCAGGACGCGCTACAGATGTCTCAGGAAGAGGTTCATTTGCTCCTTTTTCATTTGTTCACCTGATTGACAAAGCCACTCCAAAGATTCAGCAGTTCTGTATGTCTGGTCAGAAGGTTGCCAAGGTGCAGTTCCATGTCTGCCGTGCCATCGCCGGTAAACAGGAACCTGTATATGAGGTAACCCTTGAGAATGTCAAGATTGCTAAGGCCTTTGTGAAGACTGCCATCTCTTCTGGCAATGGTGCCCCAGAGATGCTTGATAACTTTGTCGGTTCTGACGCCTCTTACATTCCTTTAGAGCAGGTGGACCTTATCGCAGGAAAAATCACCTGGAAGTATACTGCAATTAAGCCTGATAATACCAAGGACGGTGCAGTAGAGGCCAACTTCAATCAGATTGAAAATGCTTAGTTAGTATATAAATTAGGGCTCCTTGCGAGGGGAGCCTGTTTAAGGTTCTTGACATATGGATAAAAAAGGTAAAAACAGTCATTTGTATCTGCCAAGTCTGTTATCGAGGCTCAAGGATAGCAAGAATGATGATTTCCTTTCTGATTTTGAGACGCTTAAACAGGAAATCCTCGACAATATTTCCATGATACTAAATTCTAGGGTCAGACCTGAACGTCATGATCTTGATAATGATCCTTTTATTTACCGATCGGTACTTGGATTCGGTTTGAGTGATTTCTGTGGTGTTTCGCACAGTAAATATACCGTGGATTTTATTTTAAATGAAATAAGAGAACTGGTAGTTTTTTTTGAACCGCGACTGGATGGTTCTTCTGTTGTTGTGCAAAGGATCAGAGCGTTAGACAGTACCTCCAATATTGAAATTCAGATTTCCGGCAGGTTGTCCGTTGCTCCTTACAATGATGATGTTGATTTTTTCTTTACTCTTGATCTTGAGTCAGGAGAACAAAAAGTCAAAAAGGAATAATTTTAGTAAGGACATGCTATGAATGAAGATTTTCTTTCCTATTACCGCAGTAATCTGACGCAGTTAAGACACAGAAGTGCTGAATTTGCTGCACAGTTTCCAAAAATTGCCTCCAAGCTGAATCTTTCTTCCGTTGAATCTCAGGATCCTTTTGTGGAAAGACTGCTAGAGGGAGCTGCTTTTTTGGCTGCACGTGTAGAAAAGAAATTTGATGATGGTTATCCAGAGTTTCTGCAGCAGATCCTCATGAAGGTCTGTCCGCTTGCTACTACTCCGCTACCTGCAGCATCTGTGGTGAGTTTTTATAATACTGAATATGCATACAGTGCTGAGGCCATTGATTTTGGTTTTACTTTTGATGTCAAGATCGGCAAGAGTCTAGAAACCACGGTACGGTTTTCACCTTTCTGGAGTAGTCACATCTATCCTCTTTACGTGAGTGACTGCCAGTATGAGTCATCGCTGGTGAACGTGCTTCCGACTTATGAGATAGAGAAGTATAGTTTAAAATCGGCTCTCAGTATATCTATTGGTGGTTGTGACAAAATCAAAAGTACCGATATCGGAGATGCTGACAGTATTGATTTATTTACAGCAGGTTCAGATTCCTTCTCTTCAAGACTCTCTGAGAATCTTATAAACCATTTAAAGGTGGTTTATGAGGTGGATGAGGATGGCAGTGTTAGGCGGCTCTCCAATAAAATTTCTTTTGAGTACAAAATAAATGATGCCAATAATATCTTCAATGATATTCTAAGGTCCATGCCAGGCATCAGTACCATGCAACTGTATTTTGCCTATCCTTTTTTGTTTCATTTTCTAAAGGTTAATGGACTGCTTGATTATATCAGCAGTTGCGAGAAGAAAAATGTGCGACTAATATTCGGTTTTTCCAATATAGATTCAGTAGTCGCATCTATTGGTCAAGATTCCCTGAAATTCGGCTGTGTCCCAGTTATCAATCTGTTTAAAAAGCGTAGTAGCCGTAATCGTATTTCTGTAAAGCATGATTTTCTGGTAAGTCCTGACAGAACGGATTCGCTTGATTATGAAGTCTTCAATATCGATGAAGTGGAGCTGTACGATGGTCACAATACTCTTAGAAATAGAGCGCTTCCTTTTTACTCCTTTAGAAACAGCATTATAAATGAGGATGATGCGATTTTCTTCTCGTCGGTGCGACGTGACCGGATGCGTGGTCTTTATAAGGCAAGAACAAACTACAAAAAGACGGATATGTTTGTGTCTCTGTCTGGTGCCATTTATTCGTCAGGACTTAAAGATCTCCAGGAATTTACTGCCTTGACTTGGTGTACTAATGCTGATCTGCCGTTGTTTATTCTGCCTTCGCAGAAATTATCCTCGCTTGACGGAAATGTAGAGATCCCATTTATTATTCCGATTACTAAGCCTCAGGCATCGCTTTTTATGCACGGTAATACAGATAGTTTTGCAAGATTATCCATGATTATCATGAATTTTTCAGCCCTGCTTTTACAGGATTCTGAGGCTATTACTGCTACACTGCAGAATCTTTTGCAGACTTTCTGTCTTGGCAGTGTGGATGAGAAAAAAGTGTTGATTGAGGCAATTTCTTCTGTACAGTCGCGACAGACAGTGTTTCGTTTTGTGAAACACGGTTATATTTACTATGAGAAGGGATTTGAGGTTGATATTGTTTTAGATGAGAAGAATCTTGCCGGTTTTGGTGTGTTTTCTTTTGGTTCGATGCTAAAACGTGTTCTCGACGATTTTACTCCTCTCAATATATTGGTTAAGGTCTCTCTTTATGGTGTTAAGGCAGGGTTAATCAGATCATGGAATCAAAACGTCGAATAATTCGTCAGACCCTAAAGGGCCTGCGCAATTTGAGTGACTATGATTTTATTGAAATTGTCAGAGATTTCGAGCAGTCCTATGGCCTGACACTGGGCGTGGGTTACAGTAGAGAACTTAAGCGTAATATTACTTTTTCTCAGAAACCTTCATTGACAGGCACACTACCGGATGTCACGGCTATTTCAGAAGACCAGAATGGCAATGCGGTCATAGAAGTTTCAAGACCAGGTCTTTTAGGCACTGATGGTCCAATGCCACTGGAATTTACGAGCAGGGTTTTGCAGTTGTCCCGCAACAATTACGACTATGCCTTGCAGCGGTTCATTGATATCATCAATGATCAGTATGTTTCCCTATATTACCGAGCATTTGCCCAAAAGGATTTTGCCATCGGTTTTGATAAAAAAGACAATAACCTGCCAAGAACAATTTTTAAAGCATTGAGCGGCGGTGGCAGCCCATCCCTTGAAAAGGCTCTGCCAAAATTTGGTTCTGAGGCCATGATGCCTTACATGATTTCAAAAAGCTATCCTAAGGAAGGGTTGCGTTTTGTCCTCAAATCATTCTTTGGAGTGGAAATTAAGATCCGTGACAATGTTTTTGAGCGTTATCTCATTCCGAGCCACCTGCGCTGTCGTCTTGGAGACAGAAATACTTGCACTCTTGGTACCAGTGCACAGATAGGCAAGCATTTTTACAGTCATAGCAAAAAATTTCACTTGATTTTAGGCCCGATGTCGTTTGATGAGTGTCAAAAAATATTGCCGGGAACCGATAATTATCGATATTTAACTCAGATAGTGAATTTTTATCTGCAAAGACCTCTAGAATATGATCTTATCTTTATTTTAAAGAAGAGTTCATTAAGGGGCGTTTTTCTTGATGGCAGATTTAGACTTGGGATAAGTTCATTTTTTAGATATCAGGATGAAAGTGGCAACTGTCAGTTGACTATTAATGTGTCTCGACTGAATGTTCGCAGATCTGATGATACTTAAGGAGCGTGTTTATGATTAAGCTAAAGAGGGTCCAGATATTCGGAAAGCTGGATAAGATTGCGTACAAGGCGCTTGAAAGTGCTACAGTACTGTGCAAAACACGAGGTAATCCCTATGTGGATTTGGCGCATTTTATAAATCAGATGTTACTTGGTGATCCTGGAGATATACATGAGATTGTACGTTATTTTTCCCTAGATGAAGCCAAGCTTTCAAAGGATCTGATAGCCGCTTTGGATCGTCTCCCTCGAGGTGCTAGCGCAATCAGTGATTTCTCAAACAGTATTGAGCTTGCTATCCGTGAGGCCTGGATGGCAACATCCATTGTTTATCAGGAAAGAACAATCCGTACCGGGCATCTGCTGTTGGCAATGAAAGGAAATCAGGATTTGTCACGTCAGCTAATGGAAATTAGTTCTGAGTTTATAAAAGTCAATGGGGATCTTTTGCAGGAGAAGTTTAGGGATATTGTCGCCAATTCTCCTGAAAACTCTGCTGCTGTCCCTGAGGGAAGTGAAGGTGCCACGGGTCAGGCAGGGCAGATGTTGTCAAATCCTGCCATGGGCAAGGGAGAGGCTCTTTCTCTGTATACCACGGATCTTACCGAACAGGCTAAAGAAGGTAAGATAGACAATATTGTCGGACGTGATGAAGAAATTCGCAAGATGATAGACATTCTGATGCGACGCCGTCAGAATAATCCAATTTTAACTGGTGAAGCCGGTGTGGGCAAAACTGCAGTGGTCGAAGGATTTGCTAAGCGTCTTGCTGACGGGGATGTACCAGACTGTCTTAAGGGAACCGTACTGCGTTCTCTAGATTTAGGCCTGCTACAGGCTGGAGCCTCAATGAAGGGGGAGTTTGAGAATCGGCTAAAGTCAGTAATTGAAGAGGTGAAGAGTGCTGATACTCCTATAATTCTGTTCATTGATGAGGCTCACACGCTCATTGGCGCAGGTGGTGCCGCCGGACAGAATGATGCGGCAAATCTTTTAAAGCCTGCTCTTGCCCGTGGTCAATTAAGGTGTATTGCAGCCACTACTTATCAGGAGTATGTGAAGTACTTTGAAAAAGATCCAGCGCTTACTCGTCGTTTTGAGAATATCCTTGTACAGGAGCCTGATGATGACAAGGCCATACAGATGCTACGCGGTATGACTCATATGCTCGAACAGCATCACAAGGTCAGAATTTTAGATGAAGCCTTAAGTGCTACTGTTAAACTGTCGCGTCGTTATATTCCGACAAGACAGCTGCCTGACAAGGGAGTAAGTATTCTTGATACAGCCTGTGCCAAAGTTGCTCTGTCACAAAGTCAGGAACCTTATGAAATTGAGTATTCAAGAAGACGCATTGAGTCGCTTTTGCTTGAAAATGAGATTTTAACCCGTGAGAATGAACAGGGATTTGACCATAAGGATGAGCTAAAGGCACTTTCACTGAAGATTGAAAATGAGAAGGCAAAACATCAGTCTCTAAATGAGAAACTTGAGCAGATCAGGACTAAGGCCAATGAGTATTTTGAGATTTGTCAAAAGATTGGTAACTCTCATGAAGAGGGGACTGACGATGAAAGTAAGAAGGCCGATTTTGACAGGTTGAAGACAGTTCGCGAGGAACTGAATGCCCTACAGGGAGAAAATCCTATGCTGTTACCTGAAGTTGACGCTCAGGCGGTATCTTCAGTTATTTCAGAATGGACTGGTATTCCTTTGGGCCGCATGATGAAAGATGAGATAAAGTCCGTATTGAATATGTCTGATTTCCTGCAGCAGAGAGTAATAGGCCAGTCTCATGCCCTTGATCTAATTTCTAAACGTCTTATGACTGCTAGGGCCTCGCTTGCAGATCCAAACCGGCCGATTGCAGTGCTGATGCTGGCTGGTCCATCAGGTGTCGGTAAAACTGAAACCGCATTGGCTCTTGCAGAGCAGCTCTATGGTACGGAACGCAATCTCATTACTATCAATATGAGTGAGTTCCAGGAAGCACATACTGTATCAACCTTGAAAGGTGCGCCTCCAGGATATGTTGGTTACGGTGAGGGAGGAGTGCTGACTGAAGCAGTAAGACGTCGTCCGTACAGTGTGGTGCTCCTAGATGAGATTGAAAAGGCTCATCGCGATGTGCATGAGATCTTCTTTCAGGTTTTTGACAAAGGACAGATGGAGGATGGTTCAGGAAGACTAATCAATTTCCGTAACTGTGTAATCATTCTTACGACCAATGTCGGAGACGATGCTATTATGAATCTGTGTCAGGATGAGGATAATCTTCCGGAACCTTCAGTACTTGAGGAGGCCGCCCGCCCTGCCATGATGAAGGTATTTCCGGCAGCACTTTTAGGACGTATTAACATAATTCCTTATTATCCATTAGGTAAAAAGGCTCTAAATCGCATTGTTGATCTTAAATTAAACAAGATTGTTAAACGTGTTAATGAAAATTATAAAGCAACCTTCGAGTATACACAGGAATTAAGGGATGAGATTATTTCAAGATGCAATAATGTTGCATCTGGTGCTAGACTTATAGATTCTATTGTCAATAACGATTTGTTGCCGGAACTGAGTGCACGCTTCCTTGAATGTACCATGGAGGAAAAACAGTTGGTTTCGGCTACTGCCAGTGCGAAGGATGGAAAATTCGTATTTGATTTTAAGACCAAGGAGGTGGATCTATGACCCCAGCCGCTACTTTAGCCAATCTTACAGCAACGGGTGATGTAATTACTGCTGTTGGTAGTCCTGTAAATCTTGTAAACGGTATTCCTCAGGCTTGTCTTGGAGACATGGTTACAGGACCTGTCTGCGTCGGTGCCATAAGCGTAACGACAGCGGTTAACTTTATTGTTAAGGGGAGACCTGCAGCTGATCTTTCTTCAGTAGTATCAGGTGTCAATCCTGTCACGGGGGTTCCTGTGGCAACTGCTGTGGCCGTGGTGCCAAACGTTAACCGTTTGGTATAAATTCTTATAACTAATACGGGCGATAAATCCCATGGTTTTAATCGTGAGGATGATAGCCCGTGTTATCTTTGTTGCCCTCATTTTTAAGTGTATCTTCTCAATAAAGCCAATTCGTATACCGTTGCAGTTTACTTCTCTGTGCGGACAGTTCATTGGGTGACTTATTTCCCTAGATCTTAGCTAAAACTTCGTATACTGACGGCTGACTTTAAAAAAAATTCTGCAATGGTTTTAAACTCACTGCAGAATCTGTTCATGGTCTCTATATTTGAGGTATACCAAGAGGGTTCACTGTCACACAATCCAAATT
>CACYBT010000333.1 GCA_902772715.1 uncultured Succinivibrio sp. | reverse complement strand
GCTACGGCCACTCTTGAATTCCGCATGGTGGATTCGACTGCGGATGTGCAGGCTGCAGCTCAGGGGTATGTTCCTGCAGGAACTGAGGTAATCAATGATGCCAACGGTTATCCTGTTGTTTTACAAAAACAGGTTATTTTAACCGGTGATCATATTGTGGATGCTTCATCAAGTGCGGATGAAAACGGTCGCCCTCAGGTTAATATTTCCCTAGATTCCCGTGGCGGCAATATCATGTCCACCTTTACCAAGGATAATATCGGTAAACCTATGGCCACTAATTTTATTGAATTTGTGGTCGTTCCATCTGAAGATCCTGATGCTCTAAAGCCTGGAGATCCTGATTACAAACCTAAATTCAAGAAGGTTGAACGCATTATCAACGTGGCTACCATTCAGGCACGCTTAGGCTCTAATTTCAGAATTACCGGACTTGACTCTCCTAAGGAAGCCCATAACCTGGCGCTGCTCCTGCGTGCCGGTGCTCTTATTGCCCCAATTCAGATCGTAGAAGAGCGTACGATTGGACCATCGCTAGGTCAGCAGAATATTGAAAATGGCTTAAAGGCTATGATTTACGGTATATTCTTCCTTGTGGTGTTTATGGTTATCTACTACAAAGGCTTTGGCTTTATAGCAGATCTGGCTTTACTCTTTAATTTGGTACTGTTAGTAGGGGTGATGAGTCTTATCCCTGGTGCTACCATGACCTTGCCTGGTATTGCGGGTATTGTGCTGACCCTTGGCATGGCTGTGGATGCGAATGTGCTTATTTATGAGAGAATTCGTGAGGAGCTGCGCGCCGGTTATCCTGTGCAGACTGCAATTCATGAAGGTTATGCCCGCGCTTTTGTGACTATTCTCGACTCTAACATCACCACCTTTATTACCGCGCTTATCCTTTTTATGGTGGGTACCGGTGCTGTCAAGGGATTTGCCCTAGTTCTTATGATTGGTCTTGCCTCGTCCATGTTTACGGCTGTTACTGCCTGTCGTGCGGTAGTTAATATCATCTGGGGCGGCCGCAACCTTAAACATTTGAGTATTTAGGAGACGAAATGATTAACTTTATAAAGGAAGGCGTGGTCATTCCTTTTATGAAAATCAAAGGGGCGGTGGAACTTCTCTGCCTGTTTTTGGTTATCGGTAGCATTGTTTCCATGTTTGTCAAAGGTTTGAACTGGGGACTGGATTTTACTGGCGGTGTGATTGTAGAGACTGAATTTACCAAAGGTGTAGATCTTAGCGATGTGCGTGAGGCCTATGCCAAAGAGGGGATCAATGGCACTACCCAGCATTTTGGTTCACAGAAGAATGTCATGGTACGTGTTGCTCCTAAAGAAGGTCTTGATCAGCAGACCGTAGCCAACAAGGTGTATGCCGCCTCTAAAACACTTGATAAGGATGTCAAAGTTTTACGTACCGAATATGTGGGTCCTGCAGTGGGTGAGGAATTAGTAGAAAGCGGTATAGTGGCTATTGTGGTATCGCTGATTGCTATTCTCGCTTATATTGCTTTCAGATTCGAATGGCGTATGGCTACCGGTGCTGTCATTTCACTTGCTTATGATGTTTTTGTAGTGATGGGTACCTTTTCTGTTACACAGATTGAATATGACCTAACAGTTCTTGCCGCTGTACTTACGGTGGTAGGTTATTCTCTTAACGATAAAATCGTGGTTTTTGACAGAATTCGTGAAAATGCGGTGCGGTTGCCTCGTAATATTTCCATGGATAGACTTTTTGATATATCTTTAACTCAGACCCTGTCAAGAACTATTATTACCTCAGGTACCACCATTATTACCGTCATAAGTTTAATGATTTTTGGTGGTGAAATGATTTACGGCTTTTCTTTAGCCCTGTTCGTTGGTATTGTGTTTGGTACGGTTTCCTCAATTTACGTAGCCTCAACCTGGGCTTTAATTCTCGGGATCAAAAGAGAGAATCTTATTCCGGTTAAAGTCGAGAAAAAAGAAACTGACGGTTACGAAACCATGGATTAAAGATAGTTTTTGGATGGAAAGCAGATTTATACTTGAGAAGATTCTGATTTTACTGTTTTTGTTTTTTTCAGCAGTTCTGTCAGGATGTACAGGAAGTGGTTTTTTTAGCCAAAAAAGCCTAGATGGCCCTCTTAGTGTACCTTCTGAGTATGTTTTTTTTCCAAAAACCTCTAAACAAACGCATTTTAAAAAGCAGGAAAATTTGGCCAATGTTTTGGCTGAATTCTCTTCAAAAAAGCATTCCAACAAAGAAAAGGCTGAACTTCTTCTGCTCTCAGGGACCATCTGTGATGAGCTAGGGCTTGAATCACTGGCAAAAGCCATGTATATGGATGCAATCACCTATAATCCTACCTACTATGCACCGTATGAGGTTTTGGGGGCATATTTCTTCAGAGAAGGCAAGATTGGCGATGCGGTAGAGGCTTTGTCTTCCGCAGAGTGTCTTAACACTGAGGAAAAAGATCCCTATCTATACCTGCATAATGGCATTGTTATGGCTTATACAGGGCATACCAAGTTTGCCTATGAGGATTTGCAGAAATTCTATGCCGACGACGATAAAGATCCCTACAGGTTACTGTTTTACTATTTTGCCACGTGGAATTATTTAGGCGAAGAAAAGGCGCATAATCTTTTGTTAGACTATTACAAAAAAGTGATTCACACCGAGGTTGAGAAGAATTTTGGCTTTAATTTTGTAAAACTATATTTGGGAGAAATATCGGAGGGAAAAATTTTCTCCGATATTTTAAAGGTTAGAAATAATGACGATCTGTTCTTGGAACATCTTTGTGAAGCCTATTACTATATAGGCAAGATAAAACTGATTAAAGAACAGGACAAACTTGCCTATGACTACTTTAGACTATGTGAGAATACTCATAAATACAATTTTATAGAATATTCCCTTTCAAAGTATGAAATGGCAAGGCTTGAGAAAAAATACAGCAAGAAACATCGAGTATCTATTGAAGAACTCTCTAACTGAGAGAAAGTTGAGGTCCCATGTCCGATTGTGATTCCGTTGATTTACCCCAAGAGGAAATTGAAAAGCTGAAGGCTCAGCGTCTTAATGCTGAGGATACCCTTGTAATGAGTGAGTTTTTCAAGGCGCTTTCAGATCCTTCTCGTCTTAATATTGTGCATGTGTTACTGCTGCATCAGTGGCTATGTGTAAGTGATATTGCTTCACTGGTGGATTTGAGTAGATCTGCGGTATCTCATCAGCTGGCTTATATGCGTGTCAACAAACTTGTTAGAATAAAAAGAGATGGGCGCAAAGTTTTTTATGCCCTCAATGATTCGCATGTTGAATCTGTATTTGCCTTGGCTTTGTCGCATATTAAAGAATAGTATTTATGCAAAAGCCAGTATATTTTGATTATGCTGCTGCCACCCCTACGGATAAAAGAGTTATCGAAGCGATGGTTGCCTGTCTTAATGAGGATGGTTGTTTTGCCAATCCGCATGCCAAAGATCATGTCTATGGATGGCAGGCTGCAGAAGTGGTAGAGCGGGCAAGGTCACAGATTGCCGATCTTATTGGGGTCTCTCCTCTTGAAATTTTTTTTACCTCAGGTGCTACTGAAAGCAATAATTTGGCTATTTTCGGACTTGCTAAAGGGCTTCGTAAAAAGGGAGATAAAAGAAAACATCTTGTAACCTCCATGATTGAACATAAGGCTATTCTTGAAGCCTGTGAGCTCCTTTTAGATGACGGCTATGAGGTAACTTTCCTAAAACCTGACAGCACAGGACAAATCAGTGCTGATAAGGTTGCCAAGGCTATTCGTCCTGATACCTTTCTTGTCTCTATTGCCGAGGCCAATTCGGTTTTAGGTACCATAAGCAATATTCATGACATAGCAAGGGAATGTCATAAACGGCAGGTTTATTTTCATTCGGATGTGGCGCAGTCGGTTGGCTATCTGACCATGGATTATGCTCATTCCGATATTGATATGGTGTCGCTTACCTCAGAAAAAGTATGCGGGCCTAAAGGCGTCGGGGCTTTATATGTGAAACGCGACAGTCATATTCCCTTGTTGGCACAGATATATGGCGGTGGACAGGAAAAGGGATTGCGCGGCGGTACGGTACCTACTCATCAGGTCGCAGGTATGGGAGAGGCTTTTGCTATTTTAAAAAGTGAGGGATTTAAAGACAAAGAGCGTTTTTTTGCTCTAAGGAAGCGACTTATTGATGGTATCAAACATCTTAAGGGGCTTGTGATAAACGGTTCTAAGACTGATTTTCTGCCTCAGATCCTTTCGGTAAGTTTTGAAAACATAGACGGACATAAACTTTTGCCTACTCTTAGTCGTATTGCCACCTCTACAGGTTCGGCCTGTTCATCAGCGTCACTTGAGCCTTCATATATTTTAAAGGCTATTGGACATAGCGACACTCTTGCTCGAGCCTCACTGCGGTTATCCTTTGGCAGGTTTACCAAGAATGAGGATATTGAGATCTGTATTGAGGAACTTAATACTAAAATTCCAACACTCTATAATTAAACAGGAAAAAAAATGTCAAAAGTAAGTTTACTTAGCGCTACTTGTTCATGTGAAAATTTAATTACGGTAAATTTTGTGGAGGGAGTGGCTAAGGCTCCCTATGACAAGGATGCCGCGTTTATTCCCAATGCTAATCTTGGCTACGATGTTTTTGTAGATTATAAGGATTTTAAGTGGTATCAGAAGGCTGCAAGAGTGCTGGCTTCGCTTAATGCATACAGGTGCAATCTCACATCCTGTCATAAACTTGATAAGGATGCTCTTTACTGGTTATGTATGGCTCTCTATGATGGTAAGCATGAGATTGTGGTACAAAGTGCACTTTCTGACAAGGAATTAAGGGAGATTGAAAATATACTTAATATTCAGTGTTTTTATCGTTACCTTGCAGATTCAGATTCAAAGATAAGTACTCCTGTGTCCCTGGTAAATACGCTTTATGACCGTTTAAAAAAAGCCAGCAAAGATTATGCTACAAAAGTAAGTCTTAAATGTTATAAGAGGGGAGATAGGGAATTTTCAGACTTAAAAGGTCTTAATGCTGTAGGTTTGGCCTCGCAAAATTCTCCATGTCTTGGGATTATTGATATTGTGCCCCGCAGTGTTGATGAGGCATCTCCTATCGCGGTGGCCCTCGTTGGCAAGGGGATTACTTTTGACAGTGGCGGTTATTCTCTTAAACCTGAAAAATTTATGGCCACCATGCGTACTGATAAAACTGCTGTCGTTTATTTATGTGGGGCAGCGGAAGTTGCCATGAGTTTAGGACTTAAAAAGCATATAAGACTTTATCTTTGCTGTGCGGAGAACATGGTTTCAGGACAGGGAATGCTTCCTGGGGATATCATAAAATACAGCAATGATGTCAGTGTCGAGGTCAATAATACCGATGCCGAAGGTCGTCTTGTTTTAGCTGACGGTCTTCTGAATGCGCTTAGGGATGATGCAGAATTTATTCTAGATATGGCTACACTTACTGGGGCCGCCAAAGTGGCTGTAGGTCGAGATATGTTTTCTGTACTTGCAAGAAGCAATGTGGATTTATCCAGGCTAAAGTCCGCGTTTGACAGGAGTGGTGAAATGTACTGGCAATTGCCTCTTGAGTCGTATCATAAGCGCTTTTTGTCATCACGTAGGGCCTCGATTACCAATTCAGGTCATGGTGATGGAGCGCCTGGAGCTTCTGTGGCGGCCTCATTTTTAGGTTATTTTGTTCCAGAGGATAAGGACTGGGTGCATATTGATCTTTCCTCTGCTTATCTTGTGGAGGAGTCCCCATTTTTGGGAGCAGGTCCGACCGGAAGTACTATTCTTGGACTTGCTCGTTTTCTTTGCAGTTAAAGTAAGTAACCTCCAGACTGGAGGTTACAGAGCGTGGTTATTTTATTCGTTCACTATTTCAGAAGTGGCTGCATTCTTTTTGACACTTTCGATGCCTTTAAGACACGAATCTTTTTTCGTATAACCTTCAGATGCTAAAATGTTTTCACCGTTTTTGGCATTAAGTCTGAAACGAAATTCTCCGGCATTGTCCTTATAGATTTCAAATTTTGGATTTACCTCCTTTTTATAGTTTTCCTGAGTCTGATCTTCAGTATTAGCGTCAGGTGCAACATTCTTTACGCTTTCTGCTCCTTTTTTGGCGGCATCCATGCTTTTGTATACTTGCGAAGTACCAATGATTTCACCGTTACCTGCTACAAGATTGAATTTAAAACCGGTTTTTATGGCAGAAATTTTAATCTTACCCATTTTGACTCCTAAAAATATGTTGAATGAGACAAAAGCAAGATAAAGCGCTTGAATAAGAATAGTCAAGCGCTTTATAGTACTGTTGTCGATGTTATCACAAAGCCTTTTTGACTTGTTTTGCTATTCTGAAAATTGTACTGGTGATTTTATGTTTAAACATATCGTTATACTAACAGGAGCTGGAATCTCCGCAGAATCAGGTATTCCTGTATTTAGATCTGAAACAGGATTGTGGGAGCAAGAACGTGTTGAGGATGTGGCCACCTACGAAGGTTTTTTAAGGAATAAAACCAAGGTTCACGATTTTTATAACAAAATGCGTCAGTCTATAAAAAGTAAAGAACCTAATCCGGCACATCTGGCGCTGACCCGTCTTGAGCAGGAATATCCAATCTCACATAAAAATGCAACGGTTACGGTAGTAACCCAGAATATCGATGATCTGCACGAGAAAGCAGGAACTAAAAATGTTATTCATATGCATGGTGAACTTAACAGTATCTTATGTGAAAAATGTGGCAGTCGCTATCGCTATTTTGAAAATTCCTCAGTAGATTCTGTCTGTACGCACTGTCATAGCAAGAGTCTGCGACCTGATATTGTCTGGTTTGGGGAAATGCCTTATCACATGGGTAAGATTGAACTGGAACTTTCGCGCTGTGATCTGTTCTTGTCTATTGGTACCTCAGGTGTGGTTTATCCTGCTGCAGGATTTTGTGAAATTGCCAAGTCTGCAGGGGCTAAATGTGTAGAATTTAATCTTGAAAAATCAGTAGTCGGTTCAAGGTTTGACAAGGGAATATACGGCAAGGCCTCGCAAACACTCCCCCAATTCGTGAATAGTCTAATCTGTGATGAGATTGAAGTTTAAAGTAAGATTTAATAGTGTATTTGCTACTTGCATAATTATATCTTCTTGAGATATTCATAATTTCAAAGGCTACCGTATGTCTCTTTATAGAGCTGCCGCTATATGGCAGAGTGCTAGGTAAATAAGTCACGGTTACTGAAAAACGCAGATTAAACGTGAAGATAAGTTCGTTGAGTAGCAAAAATGGACATCACAACTGTATAAAATGAGGATTAGTCCTCAATTATTTTAGTGTCTCAAATGCTATGTCTAAATCAGAATGTTGCCAAAAACACAGGTTGTTTTTTTATGCACACCTTATCGAAAAAATTTTATGCATCTATTGATAATTTTGCTGACGGCATATAGTAATTATTTAAGCAGAATATCGTTTAGGAGACCGTCTTATGTCAGAGAGTACCGTTAAATTGCTTAACAATCCTTATGGACAGGCATCTTTTGATTCATTTCGTCAAAAAAATCGGGCTTTTGTAGATAAAAGCCTCTCCATTAAATACCTCGATGATGACAGCATGAGTGCTTATCCCGTACTCCTGCGTCCCCGCCGTT
>CACYBT010000332.1 GCA_902772715.1 uncultured Succinivibrio sp. | reverse complement strand
TTATTCTATGTCCTCTTTTTTGTCCTTTCTCAGGATAATTATGGGGAATTCCTCTCGATAATTGGGGATTTTCATGTTATAACAAACAAGGTTCCTATATGAAAAGATATTCAGTTATTTTATTTTCTTTTTGATTATGTTTTAATACCAGGCTGTGCACCGTTTACTGTCAACTGTAGGAAAGTTTCTGTTCAAGAAAAGCCTTATTTGACACTGTGTTAAATAAGGCCGGTAAGTATAAAACACTGTCAAGGGTCAAGATAAACAGCTGACGCTGCCTGTGTTATTTTTCAGTTGCAAAAAAATTTTACAACTGTAATGAAATTAATCGGCTAAAATGACACAAAATGGGTCTGCTTCTGTCTGGGAAAAGTCCGACAGACATGCAGAAACAACATCTCAAAGTTTTTGTGATTGCTGCAATATTCACATTAAAATCGGATATTCGTTAAAATGTGTCACCATGAGTATAAGATTAAAAGGTGATTTTAAATGCAAGTCCGTAAAATGATTATGATTAAGCCGTTTAGAAATTTGAAGTGGTATGAATGGACAATGATGTTTGGTATGGTATTAATAGGGGGTTATTATGCAATCACTGATAAATCAAATCCTTCTTGGTACATTATAATCAATTATTTTGGTTCAATTGCGGGTGTGTTCTGTATTTTTTTATGTGCACACGCAAGTTGGCCGAACTGGATATTTGCAATTATAAACACAACTTTGTACATTGTTGTACTTGCATACAACAGTGTCTATGGGACTCTTTTCTTGGAACTTTTATATTATTTTCCAACAAATTTTATTGGTTTAATTCATTGGAGAAAGCATCCGGATGATATTGATGAGGATAAATGTAAAGTCAGAATTTTAAGTATCAAAATGAAAGTTGTTATGATTTTATTTGTCGTTTTAGGAACAATAATAATTCACTTTTTTCTGAAGATGATTAGCAATACAACTGTTTGGCTTGATTCGGCTATAGTATCTATCGGTGTTATTGCAACTTTTTACGAGATAAAAAGATTTGCTGATCAGTATTATCTTTGGCTAATTACGGATATTATTGCTGTTGTGCAATGGATTATAATCTCAGATCCAATAATGATTACTAAAAAGAGTATTTATCTGGTAATGGCAATTGTAGGTCTTCTGAATTGGATTAATCTTCAAAGGAACAGAAATGCAGAAAATATATGACTGTGGTTTTTATGGTGGCAAATTTCTTCCTTTTCACAATGGTCATAAGTACTGTATAAAAGTTGCTTCCGAGGAATGCAGTAGGCTGGTGGTTATTTTCTTTTCAAATAGTGAAGAAGAACTTGAAATTATGAATAACAGGACTGAACTTGATAAAAATTATCTTTCTGAAAAAAAAAGAATCGGCGACATAAAATGTGAATGTGAAAAATATCCAAATGTGGAATTTGCAACTCTTGACTGCAGTATTATGCATAAACATGCTAAAGAAAAAGGTATTGATTTGTGGGATTCCGAGACAGAGTATGTATTAAGAACAGTTGGAAGTTTTCAGGCAGTTTATTCAAGTGAGATTACATATGATAACTACTTTAAACGAGCGTATCCTTGGGCTTGTCACCGTCTTGTAGATCCTCCCAGAATTGTTGTTCCTATAAGCGGAACAATGATACGCAATATGAAAACGGAAGAAGCATTACAGTGGATATAAGTTTTTGTAAGATAAACTTGTTATTTTGGTTCATGAAACCGATGAAGGAATTGTTTTTTATGAGAAAGAAAAGCAAGTTGCTTTTGTTTTTGGTAATAGTTTTTGTTGTTTTACTGATTCCAATCCGAGTTTACTATAAGGATGGCGGCTCAGTGGGGTATAAAGCACTTTTATATGAAGTATTAATCCTTCACAGATTGTCATCGGAAAACAATGTAAATGGCTATTTGTGTGGAAAAAGTATAAGAATACTGAGCAGAGTAATATATGAAGAATTTTGGTTTGAAAAACTTTAAACATGAAGTATTCTTATTACTGTTTCTTTTTCTATTCTTTTTTTAAATAATTTGTTAGTTGCAAAAAGAGCAGATCCAAAATATGAAATAACAAAAAAATGGTGTAAGTGTTTTCTTGTTGTTGACAATGTGAAATCTGATGATTCCGGCTGTAAGATTGCAGTTTACAAATACAAGATTAAAAGATTTCTTGAAGCAGATGTCCAATATGTCTTTTTAAAAGAGACGAAGTAAATAAGCAGTGATGAGATAGAAAAGATTGATGAACTGGGAAAAATATATCAGATGAATATCAGAACAAAAAAAAAGTTGTAAAATAAGTTTGCAATTCTCAAAAGCGTTTGTCTTGACTGTAGTTAATACTAAGTTCTGATCTTCAGTCTGTTTTAAGATTTTATGTATTATGAAAAATCTTTAAATATTACTTTAAGATTTTATTGATTTGATTAAAATCTTAAAATATGATTATGTCATAGGGCAATTTCATCAACGAACAGGGGAGGCAACGGGATGATTATCAGAGAGCATTATGTGGCACAGATCAGGCCTTTTTATGAAAGCAATCTCATCAAGATAATAACAGGAATCCGTCGTTGCGGGAAATCCGTTATACTCAGACAGATTATGAAGGAGATGGAGGCTGAGGGCAAGCGATGCCTTTTCCTGGATTTTGATCTTCGACCGATGCGGAAAGAGATACCGGATGCCGATGCGCTTGTGGCATATGTCCAGGAAAGGTTGGTGGATGACAAGCTTTATGTTTTTCTGGATGAGGTTCAGAACATAGAAGCATGGAACGAGGCAGCAAGGACGTTGAGGCTTTACAATACTTCCGTGTTCATAACCGGAAGCAACTCAAAGCTCCTTTCAAAGGAGTTCACAAAAGAGCTCTCGGGGCGTTACGTTTCATTCCGTATCAGGCCATTCGTGTATCGTGAGGCTAAGGAGTATGCCGATCAGTTGAGACAACCCTATGAAATTAGTGACTATCTGGTTTGGGGAGGGTTTCCTGCTGCCATTGAGCAGTCTGACACAGATGCCGTGAAACGCTATCTGAATGACCTGAACAGCACAATCGTGTTTAATGACATAGAGAACAGGTACGGTATCCGCAAGAAGGATCTGTTTGAAAGGTTGGTAGATTATATTCTCGTATCAAATGCAAGGGTTTTCAGTGCAAAGTCAATTGTTGACTACATGAAGAGTCAGAATGTTTCAGTCTCCGTTCCCACAGTGATCAAGTACCTAGGATATCTAAAGGAAGCGTATGTGATTGAAGATGTTCCGTTTTACTCTCCAAAGGCCAAGGCTAGGCTGAACTATTACTCCAAGCTGTATGATGCTGATGTCTCTATGAATAGTATAAGGGTGTCAGGGAATCGTTATGATCTGACGCATAACATGGAGAACATTGTTTTGAACGAACTGATGTACATGGGCTATGATGTTTCCGTCTATGGCAACAAGGGGAAGGAGATTGATTTCCGGGCGGTCAAAGCTGGAAAGACCTACTTGGTGCAGGTGGCCTACAGCGTGGCGGAGGACAAGGCGTATGAGAGGGAGTTCTCCGCCTTCGCTGGTATTGATAACACAGTAAAGAAGATCATCATAACTAATGATGATGTGGACTACTCAACCAGTACCATCTACCATTACAGTCTTCGGGATTTTTTATTGATGGACGAGCTGTGACATATGGTGTGGGTGTCTTAACAGACCGAATTGGATATGTTGGATTGATAAAGTCCGTTCTTCAGTTGATTCACCTGTTGCTTGCATGTAAGCGCTTTCTTTAGGTTCATGCACAAAAATGGGGGGAAATAGAAATAACAAAGAATAAATAAACAGTATAGATAAGTCTACATTCTTTTTGTTATTTCATATCGGTAATTTTATAAATGACTATGTTTAAATATTCTTGCTATGCTACAATTTAAATGTGTTATGAAAAAGTGCTTGTTTTATTTTTGTTTTGTCTTGGGAGTAATATGTTTTTGTTTAACCGGTGGAAGAT
>CACYBT010000331.1 GCA_902772715.1 uncultured Succinivibrio sp. | reverse complement strand
TGGGCTAATGCCGCGCAGATGCATATTACTCGTGATTTCCTTGAAGAAAAGGGTAATCTGCCTTCCATTGAGGATATGATTGAGGCTGATTATCTAAAAAAACGCGTAGTGGTGTGTTTTGATCCCTCGGGAGAAACCTACTCCAAACTGCTGCGGCATGCCGATACCGTCATCAGTATTAAAGATCTGTGGCAGAGAGTCTATAAGAATGAAGAACGGGCCTTAGCCTGTGAAACCCTTGACAGAATGTGCGACTACATCGGCCTTATTGGAGATAACAATGAGAATACCAACTATACGCCTTTACTGAAGAGATTGCACCGGATTACGGCTTTGTGGTCTCTCCTCAATGAAATCGAAAAATCGCCGCGTTTAAAGCATAAAATCGGTTTTGGCGGGATGCAGACCACTTTTTCCTGGCCTTTGCCTGCCACTGAAAGTGAATGGTTTAAAAATGATCCGTCATCCCTCGATGATCTTAGTGAAGATGAGATCAAGGAATTCTTTTCTTCAAATCTTGCGGACAGACTAAACTGGTTTGATATGAATATGTATGCCTGTGACTGGGTGTACAATCGAAAACCGCTTAAAATTGCCAGAGAACTTTCGGGAAAGGGGGAACTTGCAAGTTATATCTTCAGTCATGTGCTGTCCTTTAAAATGCAGATCTGGGTCCTTATCTTTTATTCTCATTTTCTGCATAAAAAGGAGGATGCTCTGCAGATAGCTCTCAACCGGGGAGGGGTATCTTCACTACGTCCTGCGGCTAAGGAAAGTTTCATCAACTTTATGATTGAAAATCTTGAAAGTTTTTTGACTCATGAGCAGAAATCCCATCTCATTACTTCACTTATTAGGCAGTCCTTAAGCGAAAACGATAAGATCCCTTTTACTCCGTACGATTATGAGAAATTAGAAAAGCTATCCCGGGAGCATCATGATGGTCCGCGCATGTATTTTACCGGTGGTACTTCGATGAGTGGCGAGCCTACCGACTGCTTTCGCGAAATTCGTGATCATACGGGACGTACAGTATACCGAAGATTTATCATCAAAGGACGTGACAAGGAAAGAACACTCTGTGTGGAAACTGTGCAGTATCACATTAATGGTTTTTATAAGGAGGCTACCAATCCTCTGGCGGATATCTGGCTGCGTCCAACCTTAAAACTGTGGATCCAGTATGTCACTGGGGTGTCTTTTTCGGAAATCACAAGATCACAGAAAATGAATGATGGTCCGCAGCTAAATGGAGTACGTATGGCCTTAAAGGAGACCATGATTAAAGAGGCTACGCCATATCTTCGCAAACTGTATGAAAATCTTGAAAATTACATGTTAAATACCACTAAACGAGTTACCGAGGAAGAACGGTTCCGTTTTACCTTTCAGGGAATTTCCGTGGAAATGATCATTCAGCCTCCTACCAAGTTAGGTATTTTTCGTCATCTGTTTACATTTAAGTAATTTTTATGTTTAAAATAAAAAAAAATTTATTGTTTTCCTGGCTTGTTCTGTCTTTTTGTGTTTTGGAGGTACAGGCCGCCGAATCCATCGGTTCCTATAATAATGGCTGTATTAAGGGGGCGGTACCGCTTAAGGCCGGGACTCATTTTCAGATCCAAAAATGGGGCGTTGAACGTAACTACGGACACCCAGAACTTATTGACTATATCAACAGCCTAGTTAAAAGAGCCAAAGAAAGTCATCTTCCTGATCTTTTGATAGGAGACCTGGGTCGACCTTTAGGAGGCCCTTTTGGTGCCTCTTCAAGTCATGGATCGCATCAGTCAGGTCTTGATGTGGACGTTTCCTTTGATTTTGCTGAACCGCGTAAAAGTGAAAGTGAATTAAGAAATCCTAAGGATGTATTTATTGTTGATCAAAAAAACCGTCCTACCGCGAATTTTGACGATGCTAGAGTGGCTCTTTTGTATCTTGCGGCGCAGGATGAAAGAGTGGAACGTATTTTTGTCGCCCCCGGTATCAAAAGAGTTTTGTGCAAGATTTATGAGGGGAAGGATCGTTCCTGGTTGCGCAAGATTAGACCGTGGTTTGGGCATAGAGGACATATGCATGTAAGACTTGCCTGTCCTTTAGATAGTCCAAACTGTGTGAAACAGGCCAAAGTACCGGCCGGTGATGGTTGTGGAGAAGAGCTAATGTCCTGGTTTCTACCGCCACCTCCATCAACTTCTACAGGGCCAAGAAAGCCTAAACCAAAGAAGGTTCTGCCTGCCTTGTGCCGTGATTTTTTTATAAAGAACCATTACAAGTACTAACGTGATAAAGTTTTTAACCAAAAGTCTGGGGTATCCTAGGCTTTTGTTTTTGGTGTAGATAGTTGTCAATATGCCTGTTGGTTTTTAAACAGTAGCGGTTCTTGCCTTGAGAGTTTAATTTTGTTGAGGAGTTTTTATGCGTGAGATTACAAAGCTTTTTTATGAGTGGCAACATAAGGCCGACAGTTCCTTGCAGGATGAACTCTCTGTACTTGAAAACAATTCCTCTTTAAGAGAAGATGCCTTTTATACCGATCTTAAATTTGGTACCGGGGGCCTGAGGGGTGTGATTGGGGCTGGCACCAACAGAATGAATATTCATACCGTGGGGCTCGCTACGCAGGGGCTTGCCAATTATCTTGTACGCAGAGTAACAAAAGACGATTTAAGAGTGGCTATTTCCTATGATTCAAGACACAATTCGCTTTTGTTTGCCAAAACTGCCGCCTCTATTTTAGCCGCCAGCAATATTAAGGTATATCTTTATAAAAATCTTATGCCAACTCCCTGCCTATCATTTGCAGTTCGTACTTTGAAGTGTGCGGAGGGCATTATGATTACCGCCTCGCACAATCCTGCCAAATACAATGGCTATAAGGTTTACGGTGCTGATGGTGGACAGATAACTACCGAAGATGCCAGGAGCATTACCGAGGAAATCAAAAAACTTGATATGTTTGAGGATGTTAAGCACTGTGATTTTGAGAAGGCTATGCAAACAGGGCTGATTTCCTATATTGAGGACGAGGTGATTGATGCCTATATCAAGGCTGTCAGGTCTCAGTCTCTCCTGCATGACAGGACGGTTGACAAAAATGTGGCCATTGTCTATACCACGCTCAATGGTACTGGACTGATACCGGTTACCCGCACCTTAGCCGAGGAGGGATATTTGAATGTCTTCGTCGTTCCTGAGCAAAAGGAGCCTGATGGTAATTTTCCGACCTGTCCTTATCCTAATCCAGAAATAAGGGAGGCTTTGTCTCTTGGTATCTCCTATTGTAAACAGCGTCAAGCCGATCTGCTAATTGCAACTGATCCTGATTGTGACAGGGTGGGAATTGCGGTAAGAAACCCTGATTATAAAAAGGATGATAAAGATAGCGGGGATGAATATCTGCTTTTGAGTGGCAATGAGGTGGGGTTACTGCTGCTTGAATATGTGGCTACGATGCGTCTTGCCAACCACACCATGCCTAGTCACCCGGTTTTTGTCAAGACTATTGTCACCACCTCACTTGCCGAAAAGATTGCCGATTTTTACAAAATCAAAACCATAAATGTACTTACCGGCTTTAAATTTATAGGTGAACAGATTGGCCTTTTGGAAAAGGATGGACGTTCATCTGATTATATTTTGGGGTTTGAGGAGAGTTACGGATATCTTAGTGGTGATTATGTAAGAGACAAGGATGCGGTTAATGGCGTCCTTATGATTGTCGAAATGTTCTCATATTATAGGAAACAGGGCCTGTCACTCATCGACAAGTTAAAGGAGCTCTACTCAAGGTTTGGTTACTGTAAAAATGCTCTGTTTTCCTACGATTTTGAAGGTCCGCAGGGGTTTGACCGCATGCAGGAAATCATGGCTTCCTTTAGAACCTTAAAAGACAGGTTTTCTGATTTTAAGATTAAAAAGGTTTGTGATTATGTTGATGGACTTGATAACCTTCCGCCTTCTGATGTGCTCAAATTTGATTTTGAGGAGCAAATTGCCATGGTGGTGCGCCCATCCGGAACTGAACCTAAACTTAAATTCTATGTTTCGATTACCTCCGAGAATGAGGAAAAGGCAAACGTCCTTTTAACAAGGCTTAAAACGACCCTGGAGGGTTTTCTTAAAATATAATCTGAAAGTAGATCTAGGCTCATTTTTACTTTCTTTATCTTTTTGATTTTTATAACTTTGTGTGTATTATTTTGGAAAACATGAGCCACACCGAAAAGAAGGGTACATTGTTGAAATTTAGTTTTTA
>CACYBT010000330.1 GCA_902772715.1 uncultured Succinivibrio sp. | reverse complement strand
TACACATAATATAGGGAGAATATACAAGGGTATTGATTATTTGCGGCGGTATATATTAGTAACGTTTGGCACGGTTTTTATATGCTCGATGACCTTATCTAGGTGATCAGTATCTCTTACTGTGATGATAAGTGTCATAATGAAGTTTTTCTCATCCTTGATATCAGAATTTATGCTTTCAATTCTTGCTCCTGCTACATCGATAGCATTCGAAACTTCAGATAAAATACCTTGACGATTTTCAAGTTCCACTACCAAGCCGGTTTTGAATTCCATGTTGGCGGTAACCTGAATATTCCAAAAGACATCTAGTGTTTTTCCAGGACCTTTTTCACTGCTTCTGAGGTTCTTGCAGTTGATGTTATGGATCACGATACCACGTCCTTGTGCTAGGTGGGCAATGATTTCATCTCCCGGAATAGGCATACAACATTGTGCATAGGTAAAAGGCATTCCGCCAGTACCTTTGACAGGTAGTTCATGATGACGGTGAGAATTCGGATCTAAAAATTTAATCACGGATACGGTAAGTATATTACCCATGGCAATATCTGTGTACAGATCCTCAATCGTTTTTTCCTTAAAATTACTTAGTATAAGCGCTATCTTGTCATCTGTAAGGGATTCGATACGATCGGGTTTTAATGCATTCTGCAGTAGACGACGTCCGATTAACTGGCATTCTTTGGAACGCAGCCCCTTCAAGTACTGACGTATGGAGGAACGTGCTCTAGAGGTAACAACAGTTGATAACCAGATGGCATTAGGGCATGCCGTAGAGGAGGTGATAATTTCGATTGATTCACCGGAATGTAGGCTTCGTGATAATGGGAAGGCCCGATGGTTGACTCGCGCACCAATGCAGTGATGTCCAATATCGGTATGCAGTGCATAGGCAAAATCAACTGGAGTTGCTCCTTTTGGCAAATTGTAGATAGTTCCGTCAGGTGTGAATACAAAAATGGAATCGGGAAATAAATCTGTTTTGACATTTTCGACAAATTCCATGGAGGAACCTGCACTTTGCTGCAGATCAATAAGATTCTTTATCCAGTCCTGAGCATTTTTCTGTGATGTTGTTGAGACATACTTTGAGCCATTTTCCTTATAGGCCCAGTGTGCGGCAATACCTCTGGCAGCCATTTGATCCATAAATTCAGTTCTTATCTGGATTTCGATAGGTATACCGTGTGGACCAATCAGAGAAGTATGTAGTGACTGATAGCCGTTTAACTTAGGAATGGCAATATAATCCTTAAACCCGTTGGGACGTGGTTTAAATAGATTATGCATCTGACCTAACACACGATAACAGGTATCAACATCCTTTAGAATAATTCTGAAGCCGTAAACATCCATGATGTCACTGAATTTGAGTTCTTTATTTACCATCTTGCGATAGATGGAATAAAGGCGTTTTTCTCTGCCGTAAACTTTAGCATCAATGCCAGATTCTTTTAGTCTGTCAATAATCGCTGTTTTGATGCTTGAGACTACCTCTTTACGGTTATTGCGGGCACGTGTTACTGCGGCCTTAAGTACTCGATAGCGCATTGGGTAGATTGAGGCTAAGCACAGTTCTTCAAGTTCGGTTCTAATCTCGGTAATACCAAGACGGTTGGCGATAGGAACAAAAACCTCCAAGGTTTCTTTGGCTATACGAACTCTCTTGTCAGGACGTAGAGCCCCCAAGGTACGCATATTATGTGTTCTGTCGGCTAACTTTACCAAAATGACTCTGATATCCTTGGTCATGGCCAGAATCATTTTTCTAAAATTCTCCATTTGCGCTTCCTGATAGTCCTGAAAGCGCAGTTTGTCGAGTTTAGTAACACCCTGTACTAGTTCCATGACTGTAGTACCGAATTCTTTTTCAAGCATTAGAGCAGTGATCTGTGTATCTTCGACAACATCATGTAGGAGTGCCGCTTCAATGGAATCAACATCCAGATGTAACTGAGCAATTACCGTGGCTACAGCAATTGGATGAATAATATAAGGTTCTCCTGAGGCTCTTTTCTGATCGCGGTGGGCAAAATCAGCTACAAAAAAACAGTGGTCGATTTTTTCGATACTGGCGGGAGAAAGATAGGTGCACAGCTGTGCTCTTAGGTGTTCATAGTATTGAAAATAAGGAGAAGATAAGGCTTGCTCAAGAGGAGTAATCCCGGTACAATTTGGAATTAAAGAGCTATCTTCTCCCATGGAGCGTTTCCTATTAACCGAACATTTCTACGCCATCAATCGGGGCGAATTCACTGTCAGCAGGGTGAACTGCATTTTCTCTTAAGTGTTCTTTACGATCCTGTTTGTCCAGAAAATCCTTAGTAATAAGACCTTCTTCAATTTCTCTCAAGGCAATAACAGTTGGTTTGTCTTTTTCCTCCTCAACTAATGGATTGCTTCCTAAAGAAATCTGTCTGGCTCGGCGGGCTGCCAGTAATACTAAATCAAAACGGTTCCCTACTTTTTCTACGGCATCTTCTACTGTTACTCTAGCCATGTCTTAAACCTTTAAAATTCTATTGAAAATAATTTTTTTATAAATCAGCATACTTTTCATATATTACCGAATATTACCACCTTGACTGATACATTTACAAGCAGCCTAGTTTTGTTTATTCGAAAGGTAAACGGAAGAAAATATTCTGATAAGTCTGTGTTATTATATACTATAATTTACCCATAAAAAAAAATTTTGCAAGGCATCAAAGCCATGATTACTGTAAGGCAAGCGCATTGCTTGCTTTAGAGTTTATTGTTATCATCTTTCATGGGATACAATCTTTCAATTTCTTCATGCTTTTTTTCAAGTCTTGCGCGTTCACTTAGAATTATGGAGCGCATACACAGGATACTTTCGTCAAAGTCGTCATTTATGATGATGTAATCATATTCGTTATAGTGGGAAATTTCAGCAGTTGCTTTCTGCATTCTGCCTTCTATTACCGAAGGAGAGTCAGTATTGCGTTTATCGAGGCGATTTCTTAGTTCTGCAAGCGATGGAGGAATAATGAAAATACCTTTAGCCTGAGGTGTTTGTTTTCTAATCTGACGAGCTCCCTGCCAATCAATATCCAACAGTACATCTTTGCCTTCTTCCAGCCATTTTTCTACAATTTCTCTTGAGGTTCCGTAATAATGATCAAAGACCTTTGCATATTCATAGAAGGCATTGCGTGCAATCAGCTGCTCAAATTCTTCGTTATCAACAAAGTGGTAATTGACATGGTTTACTTCCCCGGGACGAGGTTCACGTGTGGTGTGAGACACAGACAGTCGCAGTCTATCATCACCGTTAAAGCGTGAAAGCAATGCACTGATTAAAGAGGATTTTCCTGCACCGGATGGCGCAGAAACAATAAGAAGTGTACCTTTATTCATAATATTTATTTTTTGAGATTATCTTCACTAGTTGTGTGGGCAAGACTTAGCCACTCATTGAGTATAACACGTACTTCATTGACACCGGTTTTCTTGACTGCCGAAAAAGCAACGATATTAAAATTACTCCCATATTCAGAGAGCATAGTCCTGACTTCCCCAATGATTTCTCGACTTTTGTTAACACCAAATTTGTCTGCCTTGGTTAATAGAATGAGCACTGGCAGATTAGATGCTAAAGACCAGTTGATGAGTATGCGATCATGATCTTTTAGCGGATTGCGAATATCCATGGTCAGTACAAGACCAATTAGACTTTTGCGTTGCTGAAGATATTCGGTCATGGCATTTTGCCACTGTCTTTTTATGCTTTCCGACACTTTGGCATAACCATAGCCTGGAAGGTCTACAAGATAGCGCTCCTTACTGATTTCGAAAATATTGATAAGTCTAGTGCGTCCAGGAGTCTGACTTGTTTTGGCAAGATTTTTATTGTCACAAATAGCGTTTATTGCAGAAGATTTACCAGAATTTGAGCGTCCGACAATAGCAATTTCAGCGCCCAGATCCTGTGGAAGTTTTGAAATATCTGGAGCGCTGGTGATAAATTTTGTTTTACGGAAGTCTAGGCTATTTCCTGTGGTTTTATCTGTCATAAGGCGAAGATCTAAACTTTGTACTGTTCAAGAATGTCGTCCGGTGACTCTGTGGTTTTAGACTCAAAATCACGTACCGCCACAAATGATGTATCATCCATAGCCAGTTCCACATAGAAAACATTGCCTGAATCGGTATTGAAAGTTACCTTTCCGAAAATTGGATTATCGAGTTCGACAGAAATATTAATCTGTACCTGATGTGGTAAGGCTAGCATTTTTGGCTGAGATTGATCGATTCTGATATGCAGTTCATCACTGATTTTTCTGGTGAAATGTCCCAGGATCTGATTCATAAGCTCACCTAGTGAATTGCTTACTTCATCTTGAGTATAGTTTTTAGCCATTTCAGATTCTGGTAATCCCATATTGCTAAGGTATGCACGATAAATTTCCATGGCTGTTTCCTTAGGAAAGTTTATAACTACCATACCCGAGAAAGAACCAGTAAACATGACGAATGTACCAATATCAGGTGTAAGTACAGTTTTAGATATCTTTTGAATGAGTGGCACAAAATTTGTGTTTTTGTTTGTGGCTGAGGTTAATACTTCAGAAACACTCTGGCAAAGAGTGAGCATAATGTCATTGCTGCCGATTATTTTTGTTTTTTTTGCCATATTTCCTCCAATTGAATTATCGTTGTTTTAGTTTAGACGAGGAAAATTAATAATCTAGTGCAAGGATCATGTTTTACAAAAAAATTTTTTATGTATATTTATCAGAGAGAAGTGATTTTGTAGCATAAACATACATGGAGGAACTGCAAAGTATGGTAAGTAACTTTGCAGAAAAACTAATTAGAATTTGGTTAGATTCAAATCCTTTATTTTGCGGGTGAGTGTGTTACGTCCCCATCCTAGAAGCCTGGCAGATTCCTGTTTATGATTACCAGTAAAAGTTAAGGTTGCCTCCAGCATAATTTTTTCAAATTCGGGGACGGCTTCGGATAGAATGTCTTTCTCTCCCTGTTTTAGTTTGTTGTCGACCCATGTTCTAAGCAGACTCTGCCAAGTTACATTTTCTTTTTCACCGTCTGATAAGGCATTGGTGTTCTTATTCTGAATATTTTTGGCGTGCAGTATATCTTGAGGTAAGTCCACCAGCTGAATATCTCTGCCTGTAACCATGATTGACAGGTATTTGCAGAGATTTTTTAACTGTCTTACGTTACCAGGCCAAGGTAAGCGACATAGAAAAACCAGCACTTCAGAGGTTAGTTTTTTAGGTTCACAATGGCTTTCTCTTGCTATCTGATTTAAAAAATATTTAGTTAAGAGTGGAATATCATTATTACGCTCACGTAAAGGGGGAATAGTAATGTTGATAACACTTAGTTTGTAATATAGCTCTGAGTTAAAAAGTCCTAGTGAAATTTTTTCTTCAAGATTTACTGAGGTTGATACGATCACTCTCACATTGGCTCTGAGCATATCCTGAGAGCCGATTTTTGCATATAATCCACTTTTAAGGAGCATTAGAAGTCGATTCTGACAGTCCATTGGCATTTCGTTAATTTCACTAATAAAGATGGTGCCATTTTGTGCCTGCTCAATTAGACTTGGCTTATTACTATTAGCGTCACCAAAAAGCTCATACTGGATCATATCTTGAGGAATTGATGAAGTGTTGAGTATTGTAAAACTGTTATTTTTTCGATCACCGTGATTATGGAGCGCCTTTGCTACCTTGCAACGTCCAGTTCCACATTCTCCAATAATAAGGACTGGCAGGTCTGTTTTAGAAACACGACCGACAAATTTGAAAACATCCTGCATGGCAGGAGCTTTGCCAATGATGTCGTTATCATCTTCAATTTCTTTTTCTATGTTAGCGCCGTTTGGTTCGTTACGTTTGGTTTGGAGTTGACTCATATTGACGCGATGTACGGCTGCGCGACGTATTACTGCAATGGCCTGCTCAATGTCAAAAGGTTTAGGTAAATACTCAAATGAGCCTTCATCAAATGCATCGATGGCGGATGAGAGATCTGAGTGTGCAGTCATGATAATAAAAGGAATATTAGCGTCAATTTTATGGAATTTATCAATAAGTTCAATGCCGTTCATTCCAGGCATTTTGATATCTGATACCACAACGTCAGGTGTTTCTTTTTCAAGAGCCTCCAGTGCTGTTTCTGCATTTTCGAAGAGTCGATGGGTAATATTGTTTACAGAGAGTGTTTTACTAAAGACAAATCGGATACTAGCATCGTCATCGATAACCCAAATCATCGGATCCATAATTTAAATCTCCGTATTTCTTTTTAAAGGTAAAATAATTCTAAAAGAGGTTTCGTGTTTATCGGAAATACATTCTATGGTACCACCATGTCTTTCCACAATATTTAGCGCAAGTGATAAACCTAATCCGTTTCCGTTAAATTTTGTCGTAACCATAGGAAAAAAAACTGTATCTTTAATTTTCTGTGGAATTTCAGGACCGTTATTGCTGATAGTGATAATCAATACCAACGGATAACGCTTTTCTCTGATAATTCCACTGATTGCAGCACGGGTTTTTATCCTAATGTAAGGTGATGGAGTGTTGCTTGTCTGTAAAGCCTCAACAGCATTGTGCACAATATTTATAATTACCTGCTCAATACTATCTGCATCAAGAGGTAGTTCTGGTAATGATGGATCATAATCTTTAACAACAGTAATGTTTTGCGAATTCTCTTGCATCTTAGCAAGTTTTATTGATTTTTCAATAAGATAGTGGATATTGGTGTTAACCATGGGATTGGGACGCTGTGGACCGAGCAGATTGTTAACTAGAATCTTTAGTCGGTCTGTTTGTTCAATAATAACCTTGGTATAGTCTAAAAGATCCTCAATCTTATCTTTATAGCTCATTTCAAGTAACTGTGCGGCACCTCTGATTCCACCCAAAGGGTTTTTTATCTCATGAGCCAAATTTCTTATGAGATCACGTGCTACTGAGTACTGATTGTTTTGCTGCATCTGACTTATAATTTTTTCCTGGTTGGCTATAGGATGGATTTCAACAATTATTCCATCAAAAGCGTTTTCAATATAGGGAAAAATTGTCAGATCAGCCTTGCTTGATTTTCCTGGTAGCGGTGAAATTAAAACATCCGCTGCCGAAAATCCTGGAAAGGAGGTGGTGAAATTCAGGGATTTAATGGCAGTGATAACCTTAATTTCACTTCGATCAATAAGATCGCAGAAAAAGAGGTTTTTCAGCTTTTTTCTCGATATGCCACATACCTGTTCAGTTGCTGTATTAGCATACACGATCTTCAGATCTTTTGTGGCTATAATGACAGCGGTAGTCAGGCTTTCAAGTATGTTTCCTTTATCCATGACCTGTTGATTTTACATAAATGATAATAATGTTCTGCATCAAATCTCAGATTATGAAAGTTGTGCACTATTATTGTAGTAGGAAAATAATTTTGATGCTATATGGCACTAAAATAGTGCATACAAAACTTTAGTTTTTATAATCTACTGAAATGTCAAAAGTATATTTGCTTTGTGAAACCCAGTTAAAGATTAGATGGTAATTGTTAATTGACATCCCAAACTAGGAGTGCAAATTACAACAGTCATTGTGAATAATATGGCTTTTGATTACTACGTCTGCTTGAGGTAACTTATGCTGTGAGCAATATATTGCATAGCACACGTGATGAAAAGGCGTACTTAATGTAGCCTGTGAAATAGCTTTTTTTGAAGTAAACCTAAAATTCAGAACAGAACAATTAAAACATCAGTAGTAGGTGCTACTGATGTTCACAGCAATATGGAGAGAGAAGATTTACTCTTCGCCCTTTTTCCCTCCTGCTGCTCTGAAGGCGCGTATTCTGTCGAGTTCTGAGAGGTTTTTCTTGCGTATGCGTATACTCTGCGGAGTAACTTCTACTAGCTCATCCTCATTGATAAACTCCAGAGCCTGTTCTAGGGTCATTTTAACAGCAGGGGTAAGAATGATATTATCATCAGAACCTGCTGCACGCACGTTAGTCAGCTTTTTGGTTTTTAGAGGGTTAACTGTAAGATCGTTAGAACGCACATGTAATCCGATAATTTCACCTTCATAAATTTCTTCACCAGGTTCGACAAAGAGACGGCCTCTCTCCTGAAGAAACCATAAGGCATAAGGTACGGCTTTACCGCTATCATTGGAGATAAGTACGCCATTTTGTCTTTCTCCTATATTGCCACCCGAGTATTCATCATAACTGTCAAAGGTATGGAACATAAGACCTGTACCTGACGTCAACGTCATATAAAGAGACTGATATCCAATCAGACCGCGGGCTGGAATACGGTAATCAAGACGAACACGACCTTTTCCGTCTGGTGTCATGTTTCGTAATTCGCCTTTTCTTAATCCAAGTTCTTCCATAACTGGGCCTTGATGCTCTTCCTGCAGATCAAGCGTAAGGATTTCATATGGTTCCATGGTTTTACCATTTTCCTTATGGAGAATTACTTCGGGACGGGATACGGCTAACTCGTATCCTTCACGTCGCATTTCTTCAATAAGCACAGAAAGATGAAGTTCTCCACGTCCTGAAACTTTAAAGCGGTCAGTGTCTTCTGTATTTTCAACGCGTAAGGCTACGTTGTGTACAAGTTCCTCACGTAATCTTTCTTCAATATTTCTAGAGGTGATGAATTTACCTTCACGACCTGCAAAAGGGGATGTGTTTACACAGAAATTCATTGATACTGTTGGTTCATCTACAGATAAAGCAGGTAATGGTTCAATTTTCTGAGGATCACATATGGTGTCGGAAATTTTAAGCTCTCCTAAACCGGTTACTGCAATAATATCACCAGCCTGAGCAACATCCACCGGATTTCTTCTTAGTCCAAGATATCCGAGCACCTGTCCAATTTTTCCAGTCCTGCTGTTGCCGTCACGATCAACAATGCTGACTACCTGATTGGCTTTTGCTGTTCCTCTCTTAACACGACCTACGCCAATAACACCAACATAAGAGGTATAATCTAAGGATGAAATCTGCATTTGGAACGGACCATCAAGATCAGCGCTAGGTGGACTTACTTTTTCTACCACAGCTTCAAATAAAGGTTCCATGTTATCACCGTGATGTTCTACATCAAGGGAGGCCCATCCTTGGAAGGCTGAAGCATAGATGACAGGAAAATCCAGCTGTTCGTCACTGGCACCAAGATTGTCAAACAGGTCAAAAATCTGGTCAATTACCCAATCTGGTCGAGCTCCTTCACGGTCACATTTGTTGATGACAACGATAGGTTTTAAACCTGCAGCAAATGCTTTTTGAGTAACAAATCTGGTTTGTGGCATTGGTCCGTCAACTGCATCTACAAGAAGCAGTACAGAATCAACCATGGACATAACACGTTCAACTTCACCACCAAAATCTGCATGGCCTGGAGTGTCAACAATATTGATACGGTAGTCTTTCCAGTTTATAGCAGTATTTTTTGACAGGATGGTTATGCCACGTTCCTTTTCAATATCATTAGAGTCCATAACACGTTCCTGACCGATTTCATTACGATCAAGAGTGCCTGACTGTTTTAATAATTTATCAACTAAAGTTGTTTTACCATGGTCAACATGTGCAATGATTGCGATGTTGCGGATTTTGTTTACATCCATCTTAAAAACCTGTGATTATAAATACAAAATAGTGAAGTGCTTCAAAAAAAACTTGGCGCTATTTTATACTAATTAGCCCCCTGCACACAATTATTTATTATTCTTAAAGTTCAATGAAAAAATCGGGGAGAAACTTAACTTCTTAAGTAAATGGCTACTACTGTCTTGTTATATTCTTTCTTGAAATAAACGGTTAGATGGTGAAGACTCCATGAATATCAGTAATGTTCAGCCTTCAGGGTGAAACTTTAATGTTTGCAAGTCTAAATATATGTAAGTACAATTAGGGATAAAGTGGTAATTACAAGCAAGGTAATTTAAGTGAAGGAAGTTTTTGTTTATTTTTATAATCGTGTAAAAAGGGATTCCATTGGTTTAGAAGCCTCAGCATTGTCATTTACATCTATTTTGGCTCTGATCCCCGCAATTAGTGTAATTTTTTATTTTTTTGCCGTGTTTCCGGCTTTTTCCGAATTTAGAGAATCCTTAAAACTGTTTGCAAAAAATAACTTTATGCCTGTTTTTTCTGAAACTTTAGGTAATTATGTAGGTACTTTTGTTGAACATGCAGGAAAACTTACGGCTACAAGTACTATTGCATTTTTTGTGGTATCGCTGCTTTTGGTGCGCTCCATTGATCAGTGTCTTAATCGTATTTGGCGGGGTGGCAGAAGAAAACTTGGTACTATGCTTGCAATTTACTGGACTCTCCTAACCTTAGGCCCTATTGCTCTAGGTATTATTCTGTGGCTGTTTACCAAGGTTATGGGAGTGGCAATTTCGACAAATCCGAATATTGGCCTGGCGCTCATGTTAAGTTATTTTATTTTTCCTGTAATTATAGAGTGTGCTCTTTTGACAGCACTGTATGTGATTGTGCCTAGAGTACGTGTCAAAGTGCAGGATGCTATGCTGGGGGCTGTTTTCGTAACTGTAATTTTTGAAGTTTCCAAAAAGTTATTCTCTATATTTGTTCTTAATTTTTCAAATTATGAGGCTATTTATGGGGCTATTGCAGTTATTCCTGCACTTTTTGTGTGGATTTATATCTCCTGGTGGCTGGTGTTATTAGGGGCTGAATTCACTGCATCATTGGGAGTTGTAAGAACTGGTATGTCTGAGAATATTCCAAGTTTTATGGTTTATCTTGCCAATGTTACAGGCTCGACACTGGGATCTGACGAAATTGAAAGACCAAAGCATAATAAGGCACCAATTAAAATTAAAGTTACCTCCAATAATAATTAGTTTGAGGAGCGCTTGAAGATGCTCTCACTCCTCAGTCTGTTCTAAAGCCACTTCTTGTTGCTTGGAATCATTGTCAGTTTCCTTTAAGACTGCATTGGATGCAGGTTCCTTAAAAGAAGTTTCGCCTGGAGAGTCTTTTAGATAATCATCAAGTCCTGGACGGCTCTCTGTCCTTAATATAGGGAAAATAATAAAGTTTGGTTCAGTAAGCGGGCCTTCAATCTTGAGGAGAGTTATATTGCCCTTGGAGAGTGAGGATATTGAACCTTTGGCTAAAAGAAGATCATTGTGAATGTCGCAGTTTCCCTTTAAGTTAATGTGTGAAGTCGCAAGATCAGATTTTATGGAAAATGTTAAATGGTCTCTGTCGATATTGACAACAGAATCAAGGTTGTATAAACCTAGGTCGTCATGCTTTAGAAGATCAAAGAATTTATCATATGTAAGATAGTGGCTTTTTTTACTTCCGCCATTGAGAAGATCAAGACCTAATCCTGAAATCATAAGGTTTTTTGCACTAAGATTGATATAACCTTCTATACCGTTCAAAAGAGGATTGGTCTTGTCATTATCCGCCTTGTTTTCCTTTTTAAACATTTGCGATAAATCGGCCGTAAGTTTGGTATCAATATTGATTTTGCCGCTTAAGGTTCTGTCAAAAAAACTGCTGTTCAACTCTCCAGTGTCAAAATCTTCACCTTTGAGTTTAAAGTTTATGTGGTTGCTTTTATCGACGTTGACAGTGGCAGTTAAAGTTGACTTCATAAAAGTGATTTCGTCTAATGAAATACTGGTATTACCATTGGTGCTGCTGATTTTGGCAGTGAGATCATCTAAGTACAGATCTCTGAAATATCCGTTTTTTATGCACAGTTCAAGTGTATCAAGATTAAATGTTGCAGTCTCGTCATGTTTTAAGCGTAAAAGATCCTTGATATGTATGTTGAATGTTTTACATTGAAAAGGTATTTCATCTATGTTTGAAACGACTTCGGTATCAACAAGATCAAAATTTTTTATAAGATATGAACTGCCATAAAAGAGTTCCCTCATTCTGTCCATCAACTGTATGTCGGGCTCTAATTTGGCCTTTTTTAGTGAAGCCTCGTGAATTACTATGAGACTATCCGTGTCTTTTATTAACGGGTCATCCAGATCATCAAGATCATCAAAATATGATTTAATAGCCTCAACATCAGAGTTAAGACTAAGTTTAAGCGCATATTCTCCGGTTAAAACCTTACCATTTAATTCCAAATCAAGCCCATGATTATGACTTGAGGCTTTTATAAAAGAGCGGTCAGCACTTATGCCTAGGGTTGGTTTTGAGATTTCTCCGGCTTTTCCTTCAAAACTGTAGTTTAGTTGCCCCTCATTTAATGATATATTTGTAGCACTGCCGTTTAGCTGTCCTATCAGGAGATCTTTTGCTGGAATCGAAAGCACACAGTTGTTAAGCAGTACTGAGTCTGCGGTGAAGGAATATTCGCTAAGATAGCGTTTTAGATCCTGAAAGATCGCGTTATTAAAGACCATATTACGAAAATGAGGAGTCTTAAGAGATCCCTCTGTTGTAAATTCTGCGCTTACGTTGCCACCAAACATTTTGGCATTAAAGTCTGTTACCTCATAACTGCTGTCTTTTTGTGAGACTTTAAGACTAAGATTGTTCAGTTTGATGTCATCAAAAGTCGCTTCAGTAGCGGTAAGAGTAGCCTCAGTAAAAGTGATTTCCGTTGGTGTCATATGAATATTCTGGGCGTGAAGATCAACATCCTTTCCTAAAAATCTCTCAAAATAAAGAGGCACATCTACAAGATCAAGTTTGGCGATATCAATTTTCTCATAGCCAAAACGTTCTTTTTTGAGAACAGACAGATCTTTTGCATTCAATTTAGCGTTCTTAATATATAAATAATTTATTTTAAAGGCCTGTTCATTGATGACAGATTTAATATCATATTCAAGATAGATTTCATCGATGAGAGAGTGTCCTAGAGATAATTCCTGGATTTTGAGTATATTGGGATAAATAGGTGAGAATTCCACCTGTTTACAGTTAACATTAAGACTGGTACGTTCTTCAAGTAATTTGATAAGCGGAGCCTTGACGTGCTGTCCGTTGAAATAGAGAATAAAACCTACAATTAAAATAACAAAAAAGGTCAGAATCATTAAGGCGATTTTGATGATCGGAAAGGTGTGCGAGGTATTTTTTTTTATTTTCAGATCTGGTCTAAATGCCATAATTTTAAACCTTAAATTTTGGAAACCATCTTGCTAAAAGCGCGTTAGCGGCTGTTCTGTTGTTCTTTATGATATCTTGGGCGGCTTTTCTGGCGGTATCGATAAGTTCAAAATCGCGATTGACATCGACAATTTTAAACAGCGAAAATCCACTCTGCAGCCGACCTAGAACCTCACCTGGTCCTCTTAGTTTAAGATCTTCTTGAGCGATGGTAAAGCCATCACTTGTCTCACGCATTATGGAAAGTCTCTTTTGCGCAATTTCCTCATGAGGCCCCTGCTTGTCCTGGTACATGAGAATGCAGTAGGATTTGCCTCCTCCTCTCCCAACTCTGCCTCGTAACTGGTGCAGTTGTGCAAGTCCCAGGCGATCCGCATCTTCAATAATGATTACGGAGGCGTTTGGCACATCTACTCCGACCTCGATTATGGTGGTAGCCACCAAAAGAGCATATTTGCGCTCAAGGAAATCTTTCATGATTTTGTCTTTATCTTTGGGTGCCAACTGACCGTGGAGCAGGGCAATACTATAGTTTGGGAGACTCTGCTGTAATTCTTTGTATGTGGCCTTAACTGAGGCATTTTCGTCCTCATTATCCTCGATACTAGGGCATACCCAGTAAACCTGGGTGCCATCTTCCATGAGTTTTTCAAGTCTTTGGATGAGATCAGGTTTGCGACTGGTTTTAATAACAGTTGTCGTAACAGGCTGCCTCCCCTTTGGCATTTCATTTATGGTAGAGACATCCAAATCTGAGAATAGTGCCAGCTGCAGTGTACGAGGAATAGGAGTTGCGGTCATGACTAGCTGATGCATGGTGTAATCAGCAGGAGCCTTACGTAGTAGCGCCATTCTCTGATCAGTTCCGAAACGATGTTGTTCATCAATGATGGCCAGCACAAGAGATTTATAGATAACTTCATTCTGAAAAACACTGTGGGTGCCTATAATTATAAGAATTTCTCCTGATGCGATATCCTTGAGGATGGTTTTGCGATCTTTTACAGATAGCGATGATGTCAGAAGAGTAATCTTAATATTGTAATCCTTAAGATATTTTGTAACGTTGTGGTAATGTTGAATTGCCAGAAGTTCAGTTGGTGCCAGCATGACACTCTGATGCTGTGCCATGGCTACTTGCAGCATTGCCATAATTGCCACGAGAGTTTTTCCAGAACCTACATCTCCATGTACCAGACGTAACATCGGTTTGTTGGAGGAAAGATTATTTTGAATGTCCTCATAAGCATGTAGCTGCGCCCCGGTAAGTTTAAATGGCAGTTTATTCTGAAAATCCTTGATAACTTTTTCTGCTTTAGGGATAACAATGGCATTATGTTTAAGATTGCGCTCTTTTATGGAGAGCAGTGATAACTGATAAGCCACTAATTCTTCATAGCATAATCTTTTGAAGGCAGGTGTATTTTCAATGGCAAAGTGTGCATCTTGAAATTCTTGCGGAGTAGGATAATGAACCTTTTCAAGAGCGGTATTTATTGAAAGAGTAAAAGGATTATGTTCCTTAGGCAGGAGCTCCTCTAGAGGCAGTAGTTTAATTTTATCAAGTAATCCTAAAATGGATTTACGGATGGTTTTCTGCGGGGTGGTTTTTACCGCATGGTATACGGGGGTTAGGGTATCATGGGGCGTGATGACATCATTCTCATCAAGAAAGGTTATTGTAGGCTGATTAAAACAGAACCGGTTTTCAAAATTATTGTACTTTATCTGTCCGAAGAGCAAAACCCGACGCTGCACCTGGTACTTGCTTATCTGATTTGGATATAGATTGAAGAAAATTGCTTCAACTGTCCCGCTCTCATCCTGAAGCAGTAGTTTTAAAATTTTTTTCCCTGGAAGTGCAGTACTTCTAATGATGTGCGCATCAATCTGATAGAACGCACCATCCTGGTTAATTTTAGCAATTGGCTGGATTTTGGTTTTGTCAAAATACTTAAATGGAAAATCTAGTAACAGATCAAAAAGGGTTTTTATCCCTTTTTGATAAAAGGCTTTTGTATAAGTTGTACCTAAACCGTTGATCACAGCAATATCGCTATTGGTGTAGGTGCTATCTCCTTTCATTTCCATATTTAAGGCTAAAACCGAACTAATTGAACTATAAACATTTCTTTAATCATACAAAAAAATTAGGTGCTTGTCATAATAATTCATATTCTCTTCTTGTCAAAATAATAAGCACTCTTCTTCTGTTAATATTGCGATTGCGCATTGTGAGGCTCTCTGGGTTTCTCTTTGAAAGAGCTCCTCCTGTACCTAAGATTAGCCAATATACAGGTTTATCCTAGGGAGGAGTAATCTTAGAGTAACTGCTTAATTAAAATTGAAGCACGTAGTCTCTTTACTTTTTTTAGAATTTTCTGTACATGGAGAGGATAATTATCAATGTCTTCTAGATCTTTAGCCGATGTTAGTTTGGTGGTGTGTTTTAAAAGATACTGCTGTTCGTGAGTAAATTTATCCTGCATAACGTGATTGCTGTCGGTTATTAGTAGACCATTTTCAAGGTCAAGTCCCCAGGCTCTAGGATTGAGATTATTGCCGGTAATAAGCGCATAGTTCCTGTCGATGAACATTCCTTTGACATGGAATGTATTATCACCATCTTGCCATAGCATGACCTTTAGCGAATCGCTGTCTATATAATTCTGATTTTTTTGCATGAACTGTTTAAGATTCTGCTCATATATGTAAGGTATGGCACCGATGGTTGAAAACTGAGTTGGATCTTTGATGAAAAAATCATTGGCTTTTTTGTCTCCCACCACTAAGGTAATTTCTATATTCTTGGATAGAACCTCATCTATGGCATTTAAAAGAATTTTAGGAGGATTAAAATACGGAGTACAGATAAACAGTCTCTTTTTACAGGCACCTAACAGCCATAAAATACAGCGATTTAAAGCATTACCTCGTTTGCCAAGACCGGAAATAGGCGTAATGCCAACTTCATAACTGGAGATTTTTTCATTTTTGAATGAGTATTGGACCTTTGTCAGATGTCGACGCAGCTCTTTGATTTCGTCGCGCATGTCCTTGGCTGGTCGCACCGGACCCTGTGAGAAATCCTGTACTGCAAAATTAGGATGAAAGGCATTAGTGGCAAAAGCACACATGGAATCAGCCAACTGCTGGGATTGGATTTCATGATAGCGATCAAGACGGTAACGCTCATTATATCCCATGTAAACATTATTGATGCTCGCTCCTGTGTACAGGACGGTGTTGTCAAAGACAAAACCCTTAAGATGCAATACTCCGAAAAGTTCACGCCTTTTTACCGGAACCCCATAGATGGCTGGAGGTGTCTCTGATGATTTTGCCATTTTGTAATAGAGACTGGCGTTGCCAAGGGACTCTCCTTCTCCGATTCGTCCCCGCTGAGCACGGTGAAAGTCAACATAGACACGAATATAGAGTTTGGGATTGTTTTTCTTGGCCTGATATAATGCTTCTAGTACCTCTCTGCCGGTTTCATCATTTTCAAGATAGAGTGCGGTTATCAGGATCCTTTCTCTGGCCTTTTCAATAAGTTCCAGTACTCTTTTGTGGAAGGCATGAGGAGTCTCTAATATATTATAGGCAGAGATACTTACTGGAATAGTTGGAAGTTGCTGTATCCTAGTCTGACAGTACAAGGAATTGGGCAGACTTTTTTTCCAAAAAAAGGTCATTTAGATATTCTCCTAAATTGAATCAGTTACCTTGTTAAGCCAGGCAACCTCGTCCTCACCAAGTGAGGTTGCAGCATTGACAATGACATTATTGACATTTTGATGATAGCTGTTAAGCCAGTCAATCTCCTTTTGTGATAACAGCTCGCGAATTATAAATCTGTTATCAAATGGTACTAGGGTTAATGGCGAAAAACATAACATATGACTTAATCCAGGTTGTGAACAACTCATGACCACCATCAGGTTTTCAAGTCGTATACCGTACTCTCCTTCTTTATAGAAGCCAGGTTCATTAGAAATAATCATGCCTGGTTCAAGCGGAATAGGTTCGCCTCCTGTCATACGTGAAGATATGCGCTGTGGGCCTTCGTGCACCGATAGGACATGTCCCACGCCATGACCGGTTCCATGAGCAAAATCAAAACCATAATCCCAAAGAGAGCGTCTGGCGATGGCATCTATCTGTTCTCCCGTGGTGCCTTTAGGAAAAATCAAGGTGGCAAGCGCAATATGGCATTTTAAAACCAAAGTGTACATTTTTCTAAGTTCACTTGGAATGTGGGGACTTATCAAAACTGTCCTTGTAATATCAGTAGTGCCGTCCTGGTAGTGTGCCCCACTGTCGATTAGGTAAATACTGTCGTGACCTAGATGTCTTGGTTCTTTGACTTCTTCATGGTTATAGTGACACATGGCGGCATTAGAACCTATGGCGGAGATGGTAGCAAATGACGGTTCAATATAACCCGTTTCTACCTTGCGGAACATTTCAGCACGGTGGGCTAAATCTGCTTCGGAGGTTTCTTCAACACGCCGTACATAGGTTTCATCATTCTCGGAAGCACCAACTTTTGTTAGATTATCAAGCCAGCAAAAAAAACGACACATCGCAATTCCGTCTTTGATATGCGCTTTATATTCACCGGCAATTTCTATATGATTTTTAATTGATTTAGGCTGTTCGCAAAGTCCTAATCCTAAGGTAAGATTAGCTCCTCCCTTTTCTAAGGCTAACACCGTATAAGCATTGGTGGTCTGCGGATCAAGAAATACCTTGGAATTAGAGGAGTTAAGCCTAGAAAGAACATCATCAAAATCAGATTCCGGAAAGATATCTACATGTCCGATATGTTCGTGCAGTTTTTCGTGCAGATTTTCTTCACCACTTTCGTGATCCACAAAATGTTCGGGATTGATGTACCACTCGAGGGCATCATTTGAATAGGCAACCACACGACTGTTGATGATAGGCAGAAACTTTCTGTCATGTCCACGGATATTCAAAAGCCAGCAGATACTTTCAGGATTAGTAATTACCGTAGCATCATAGTTCAGGTCACGAAGTCTCTGTGCGAGATTCTCTCTCTTTTTGGAGCTAGGACAGCCGTTAAATTCATCATTGAAGATTTTAATGGTGGAGACAATCTCCTGAGGCCTGTCAGGCCAGATTTTGTCGACATAATTCTCTTTGGTATCGACGAGCTTTATATTAAAAATCCTAAGTTCGTGTTCTAGTTTTAAAAATTCCTTATAGGAAATACATTTGGCGTCAATGCCAACGGTGGCATTTTTTTCAAGAATTGTGCAAAGATAATTGCTTGGGCTGACATCCTGGAAATCAAAGGTTATATAGAGATCAGTATCAACCTGTTCCTTAACTTGAACTACATAGCGTCCGTCTACAAAAATGGCATAACATTTGTTGATTTTCTGTGTTTCATCGCCACGATTGTTACTTAATTCAATTCCTCTTTCGTCAAGGCGTGGATTATAGTTCCTTGCGATTACTGCATAACCGGCACTGCCTGAAAACCCTGTCAGATACTTGAGTCTTTGCTTGTCATCATTTACCTCATATGACAGATATTCATCATCGTGAGTTACTATAAGTGCGTCGAGTTCATTTTCCTCAAGCAGTTCAAGAATGGCATTTATTCTTGAGGCATAGGTAGATTTGCTATATTCTGACATTTTATTTCTGTGACAGTCTGGGTTTTATAATTAAGTAGCAGTTTTACAAGATAACCCATGAGTTAAGTTGTAATCTACTGCAGGTTGATTTCGTAAAAGCATAGAGATCTTAGCACATAGATCCGTTACAAGCATTAATAATAAGTGAACTCTTAGGCTTGGTGTGATTTAATAAGTTGGATTAAAAAGTGACACAGTAAATGATGGTTAGAGTTTACTTACATTTATTGTTAAAATACCGACACAAGATAGAATGTTCTCAGCCATCTTAGGTGAGATCCTGTCAATAGATCTCGTCTTGCACAGAACATGGGCATATTGGTTAAAGGAAATACAAATGAGCGACAAAAAACAATCTAATCCACTGTTAGATTATAGTGGTATGCCAAATTTTTCACAGGTTACTGTAGATGACATAAAACCGGCTGTAATTGATGCTATTGAAAAATGCAAACATACTATAGAAAAGGTAAGTGAAAAACACAAGAATGATGCTACCTGGGATAATACCATTGCCCCCGTCGAGGAGGTTGATGATCGTCTTTCCAAAGTATGGGGAGTGGTCTCTCACCTAAATTCCGTTAAGAATACTAAATCGCTGCGTGAGGCTCATGATGAGTGTTTGCCGATGATTTCAGAATTCAGTTCTTGGGCAGGTCAGTATAAACCCTATTTTGATATTCTCATGAAAATTGAGAGCTCGGATGCATTTGGCAGACTGTCACTGCCTCAGCAGAAAGCGATCAAGAATTCGATTCGCGACTTTAAACTCTCGGGTATCGATCTTAATCCTGAAGATCAGAAGAAATATACAGAAATTGTAATGAGACTGGCTGAACTGCAGTCTTCTTTTTCTAATAATGTTTTAGATGCCACTCGTGCTTATTCTTTGCATGTTGTTTCGCAAGAGGAATTAAAAGGATTGCCGGAGGGTGCACTGCGTCTTGCCGCATCTGAGGCTTCAAAAAGGCATAAGGAAGGATATGTTTTTACTTTAGATATGCCATCCTATCTGCCATTTATTAAATACTGTGAAAACAGAGAACTGCGCCGAGTAATGTATGAAGCCTATAATACCAGAGCCTCTGAAGTTGGTCCTAACGCTCAACAATTTGATAATAGCGAGATTATGAGTGAAATCCTTTTACTGCGCCATAGGTTAGCCAATCTTTTAGGATTTAAAACCTATGCACATTATTCTCTGGCTACTAAAATGGCAGATAAACCTGAAACGGTAATGGAATTTCTCAATAATCTTGCAGAAAAATCCCATGCCCAGGGAGAACGGGAGGTGGCAACTTTAAGAGACTACGCCAAACAGAAAGGAGTTGACGAACTCAAACCTTGGGATGTGGCTTTTTTTGCTGAAAAAATGCGTCAGGAGAAATACGCATTTTCTGAAGAAGAACTGCGGCCATATTTTCCTGAGGATAAGGTGGTGCAAGGATTGTTTGAATGTGCCCACCGTCTCTATGGAATAAGCCTTAAACAACGCTTTGGTGTGGATATTTGGGATGATTATGTCAAATGCTATGATGTATACGAGGATAAGTTTGGTTCACGTATTGGTTCAATCTACATGGATTTATATGCACGTGAAGGCAAGAATGGTGGAGCATGGATGGATGAGTGCTTGACTCGTCGCTATCGTTTTGATGGAGCATTACAGTTGCCTGTAACTTATCTTGTGTGTAATTTTTCAAGACCGGTGGATAGCAAAGTTTCACTGCTTACTCACAGTGAGGTGGTTACCTTGTTCCATGAGTTTGGACATAGTCTCAATCATCTGCTGACTAAAATAGATATTTCTGATGTGTCAGGTATCAATGGTGTACCCTGGGATGCTGTGGAGCTGCCAAGTCAGTTTAACGAAAACTTTGCCTGGCAGGAGGATGTCCTAAAGTTTTTGTCATGCAATGTAGATACTAAGGAATCTTTGCCGGTTGCAAAACTCAAGGCCATGCTTGATGCTAAGAATTTTGAGTCGGCTATGGCCATGTTAAGACAGTTGGAGTTTGCTCTTTTCGACTTTAGAATTCATCTTGAATATGACGAAGGTAAGGGTGCACGCATCTATGAGATTCTAAATGACGTCAGAAAAAAGGTTGCAGTAGTTCCACAATATGAATTTAGTCGTTTCCCTAACTGCTTTACGCATATTTTCTCAGGTGGCTATGCTGCCGGCTATTATTCTTACAAGTGGGCAGAAGTCCTTGCCGCGGATGCTTTTTCCAAATTTGAGGAAGATGGTATTTTCAATCAGGAAACCGGTAAGGAGTTTGAGGAACTGATCTTAGCCTGTGGTGGTGCTAGTGAACCTCTTAAGAATTTTGAGGAGTTTCGCGGACGCAAGCCAAATGTTGATGCGCTGTTGAAGCAAAGCGGTATCGAATGTTAAGGAAAGTTCGATGCTAAAAACGCATCATTGAAAATATGGTGCGTTTATTTAAAGATAGAGGTTCAAATCAGCAAGAGCTAACTTTATCTTGGCGTATTCTGAGGAGTCAAGTCCGTAGAGTTTAGCAATGCACTCATCCAATCTGTCGTATAAACATAAGATTTCTTTTTTACTCTTAGTCTTGTTTTTATCTTTTTCACTGTCCAAAAGCGGCTGCATTAGTTTGATGATCTTGTTTTGTACATTATCGTCTGCTAACGGCATAGGCAATCTCTCAAGATGTGAACGCAGGACTTTTACTGAGTTGAATTTTTTTTGGAAGTAAAACTGCAGTACTCGAGAATTGAGCAGGGCAAGGATATATTTTATATTGACGTTTTTCACCCTGGGGATGAG